>NZ_JAUBSF010000013.1:0-107702 GCF_036704615.1 Microcoleus sp. K4-B3 | reverse complement strand
TATTCTCTCCCGGCGCGGTGGCTCTAGTTCTTCTGAAAGCCACCGTTCTCATCTTTATTTAGTCTAAACTACAGTAAGAAAGATGGAACAGTTTTGGCGTTTGGACAAAACAACCCTGGTGAAATCGTCTGCCGTTTTTTTAAGAAATAGCATATTCGGGACGCTGCTCAAAGCCCATCCCACTCATTGTTTGATTGATTTAACTGGTTCCAAGGCTCTGCCTTGGAACCCATATAAGCGAGGCTCTGCCTCGGCTGGGAAGATGGAGGCAGAGCCTCCGGATCTGCGTTACCAGGCAGGAGCCTGGTAACGAGTAGATAGTGAAGCCATCACGGAGTCTGCGATTGCTTCGCGTATAGCTCGCAATGACAGTTACAGCGGTGTGCGGTGTACATCCTAGGTTAGAATTTGCCGTCTACTGCTGAAACGCAGCGTTCGCAAATTAGCGGATGTTCGATCGACTCGCTGACGTGAGTCGAGTAGTTCCAGCAACGATCGCACTTTTCCCCGTCTGCTTTCACTACACCAATCGCCAATTCGGGAGACTGATAACTGTACGGCAATTCTTGCAGGATTGCATTCGATTCAACCAGTTCCACTTCCGAAGTAATGAACAAATACCGCAGTTCGTCTACACCCTTGCCGATCATTGTAGAATCGGGCGTTACAGCTATTTCAGCAGGAATTTCTGGTTTGGGTTCGATCGCAACTAATTCTGCTGTCGGGATTTGGGGTGTTTCTACAAACACTTGTTCGGCTGGGGCTGTTTGTGCGATCGCCTGTGTTTCTACAAGCACAAGCGCTGTATCTAATGCCGGTGCGAGTACGATCGCCTTTGTTTCTGCAAGTACAAGCGCTGTACTCCGGCCCACCACATCTGCTGTCAGGAAATCAATTTGTTCTGCAATTTCTTGACGGTTGGCGGCAAACAACAAGTGACGGAAAGCAAACCAGATTGTAAATAAGATGCCGATGACTTCCAATAAGCCTCCCAACACCGGAATCTGATTCATCGTATCCAAAATCGCCAGCGTTACTCTACCCGTTATCACCACAGAGGCTAACAGCCCCAGTGTGACCAGCACTTTTTGGTATTCTGTGACAAAGTTGCCCGCATATTCAGGCAAATTAGCCACAAACTGGGCGGCTTGATCTAAGATTGCCTGTGAATCAGAAGCCGACAGTTCAGGGGCGGAATACTCTACTATCGCAGAAGAGCGATCGCTCTTTTCTGCGATCGTTTCCGACTCAACATAAACTGTGTTTTCTGTCAAGACTTTGGCAACTTTTGCCGCTTGTTCTTCCTGTCGATCTTGTGCTGCTTTTGCTTTCTCCTCTGCCGCTAACTCTATGACTGAATTTTGCGATCGCACATAATCCACCAATCCTTCGCTGCTGGGATTCAAAGCTTGCAGTTGCTGCCTTTTCTCAACATCGGGAACGTACAATAAAACCTTAGCTTCCAAAGAAGAACCGATCGCCTTTTCAATCCTGGCTTGTTCCAAAACCTTGTTAACTTCGCCGCGCACTTGCCGCAAATACTGCCAGCGCGCAGCCAATTCTGGATTGTGCCATGAAGCCTCTATTTGCACCCAGCCGGCTTCAAACACTGACTTGTAAGGAGTCGGATAGGGGAGGTACTGCCAAATATCCTCGGCCATGTGACACAAAACAGGTGCGATCGCCCTTGCTAAATTCTCCACAGCAATTGCAATCACCGTCTGACAACTGCGGCGGCGAAGGGTATCTGTCGCGCTGATGTAAAGTCGGTCTTTGGCAATATCCAAGTAAAAATTCGACAAATCCACCGTGCAGAAATTCTGCACTGTTTGGAAAAATCGGGAAAATTGGAAGCTTTCAAAAGCATCTTGAACTTCCGCAAATACTTCGCCCATTCTGTGCAGCATATAGCGGTCGAGTTCCGGCAATTCCTCGTAAGCAACGGCATCTTTTGCCGGATCGAAGTCATGCAAATTGCCCAGCAAAAACTTAGCTGTATTGCGAATTTTGCGGTAAACATCCGACTGCTGTTTGAGAATGTTTTTGCCCAAAGGCACGTCTGCCGAGTAGTCTACCGAAGACACCCACAACCGCAAAACATCGGCTCCATATTCCTTAATTACGACGGCAGGATCGACGACATTGCCTTCAGATTTGCTCATCTTGCGGCCTTTTTCATCGAGCACAAAACCGTGAGTCAAAACAGTTTTGTAAGGAGCCACGCCGTTTGTTGCTACACTGGTCAGCAAGCTGGATTGAAACCAGCCGCGGTGTTGGTCTGAACCTTCCAAATAGATATCAGCAGGATAGTTTAATTCCGATCGACCTTGGGCAACTGCGGCCCAGGAAGAACCGGAGTCAAACCATACATCCATCGTGTCTGTACCCTTGCGGTAAGTCCGGCCGTTGTTGCGGTAAGATTCCGGCAGCAATTCATCGATCGACAATTCCCACCAAGCATCGGAACCGCGTTCGGCAAAGATGGCTTGCACGTGGGCGATCGTTTCTTCATTTAACAGCGGTTCGTTGGTTTCTTCGTCGTAGAATACGGGAATGGGAACGCCCCAAGTCCGCTGGCGAGAAATACACCAATCCGATCGATCGCTAACCATTGCCGTGATTCTATTTTCCCCTTGGGCGGGAATCCAATTCACACCGGCGATCGCTTTTAGTGCTTCATCTCGGAACCCTTCGACGGAGGCAAACCACTGTTCCGTCGCCCGAAAAATAGTCGGCTTTTTCGTGCGCCAATCGTAAGGATAAGAGTGAGCGTAACTTTCCTCTTTAATCAAACAATTTGCTTCGGCAAGGGCATCAATCACTGCGGCATTGCCATTTCCGAGGACATTTAAACCTGCGAACTGTCCTGCTTCTGCGGTGAAATTTCCGTTCTCGTCTACGGGTGTTAAAACTGGCAAACCGCAGCGCTTTCCGACGATAAAGTCTTCTTGTCCGTGGCCCGGTGCGGTGTGCACCAATCCTGTCCCTGAATCAGCGGTAATGTAGTCGCCGCCGGCAACAATTGGACTTTCGCGATCGAACAGCGGGTGTTTGTAGATGCAACCTTCTAATTCTTTGCCTTTGAAGGTAGCCAGTATTTTTAATTGAGTGTTAAAAGTTGCCGACAGCCGATCGACCGCATCGACAGCTACTAACATAAATTGTTGTGCGATGTGGGAATTTGCCGGCGGTTCCACCACCGCATAAGTCAGTTCGGGATTGACTGCGATCGCCAAGTTTGCCGGAATTGTCCAGGGGGTAGTCGTCCAAATCGCCGCCCAGAGGCTCGGCATATAGCGCTTGAGCTTCTGTTGCAAAGATTTTGACAATTTTTTCACGTGGAAGCCGACGTAGATGCTGCGCGACGTGTGGCCTTCGGGATATTCCAGTTCCGCTTCGGCGAGGGCTGTTTTCGAGCTCGGACTCCAGTGAACAGGTTTGAAGCCCCGGTAGATGTAGCCTTTGAGTACCATTTGACCGAAAACGCCGATTTGGGCCGCTTCGTATTCGGGTTTCAGAGTTAAATACGGGTGTTCCCAGTCGCCCCAAACGCCGTAGCGCTGGAAGGATTCGCGCTGCTGTTCCATTGTTTGCTGGGCGAAGGCGGCGGCTTTGCGGCGCAGTTCGATCGGGGTAAGATTTAGCCGCTCCTCCGATTTCATGTTCTGCAATACTTTAAGTTCGATCGGCAATCCGTGACAATCCCAACCCGGCACGTAGCGGACTTTTTTGCCGCGCAGCATTTGGTAGCGGTTGATAAAGTCTTTGAGGATTTTGTTGAGGGCGTGGCCGATGTGGAGTTGTCCGTTGGCGTAGGGGGGCCCGTCGTGGAGGATGAACAAGTCGCCTGGGTTATTTTCCGAGAGGCGATCGTAGATTTCTCGATCTGCCCAAAATTGTTGCAGTTCTGGTTCCCGTTTGACGGCGTTGGCGCGCATATCAAACTTGGTTTTGGGCAGATTTACCGTGTCTTTGTAAGATTTAGCTTCCATTTTTGAGAAACGTTTTATGTAGTTAGTTGTTAGTAGTTAGCGGTTATTTGAAAGATGATATCAAGTCCGGTTAAATAATCATAATTAAGTTTGTAGTGAGGAACGCAAGCCCTCTCTCGTCCTTGAAGAGCTGACAGCCAGATATTCTAGTATAGGCGATCGACCGCAAATTAGATCGAACCAAATCCGTAGAGATCTCTCTCTTCTCTTCCTCTGCGCCCTCTGCGCCCTCTGCGGTTAAATCATTCCGGTCGAACCATAAACGATATCACAAATCGAGGTTGGGCTATTCGGTTAGCCAACTGAACATTTCACCGACGGTGAGATTGAAGGATGCGGCAAAGGTTGGAACGGGGATGCGATCGCCCGGTTGTTCAAAAACTGCTATGGTGCGATCGGCAAAATAGACAAATACCAGTTCTTCTTCCGGGTCAATCAGCCAGCCCATCTGGGTTCCGTGGCCGAGACTGTGGAGAATGTTGCGGACGACTTTAGTTTGACTTTGCTCGGGGGAAAGAATTTCGATTGTCCAGTCGGGGGCGATGGCGAAAGTGTTGGCTACTTCGCCGTTTTCGTCGCGGGGAATGCGTTCCCAGGTAAAGACTGCCAGATCGGGTACAGTCGATCGACCGCCAAAGGTACAGCGCAATTCTGAATAGGCGCGGGCGATACGTTGGGGTTTGAGTACCCGGTTGATGTCAGCACCCAAATCGCTTTGAATTGTGCTGTGTTTTCCTTGGGGCATAGGTTTCTGGATAATTTGACCGTCGATGAATTCGCTGGCGGGTTTGGTTTCTGACAGTTGGAGAAATTCATCGAGAGTCAAAGGTTTAGTCGGGGTTTGAACCATTGTTTTAATTTGATTTAAGTTTAATTTGTATTAGTTAAGCGATCGCGCATTTAATTTATACTCACATCTCTCAAGAACAGGCAAGATGCCTGTTCCACAAAGAGTAAATTTGCTTGTGGGGTGGATTTCTTCAAACTCTTGTGGGGTGGGCATCTTGCCCGCCCAAAAGCTTAAATTTTAAGGTTCAACCACTTATTAGCCGCCATTTCGGTTATAGAAATACTCCCAACCCGCGGCTAACGGCATTTCCCATACGATCGCACAATGACGCATCCGGCACTCCCTGTCCTTGCTGTTCCCATTTTTCCACGAGTTGGCGGCCCAGGGGCGTGAGGCGAAAACTGTCGGTAATGCCTTGTCCGTCTACTTCCCGCCGCAACACGCCCACTTGGATCAGCCAGAGTAGGGAGTTTTCGGCTGCGAGTTCGGATACGGGCGATCGCGTGTAGCCGCTTTCGACACCGGAATTTGAGGCGATCGCACTTAGGAAAACACTGTTATCGCGGATTGTCTGGAAGAAGTGTAATAGAAAAGGGGAACAGCGGACGGCGCGATCGGCTCTTTTGACGGTGCGGCCGGGATAACTAATAGATTTAAACGCTTCGGATGGGATAAAAGTCATTGCGAGAACTTTTGACTAGGTACTATATTTTTAATTGTTACAGATTTAGAGTCTAAGTCGATTTTTGAAACATCTACCCAAATATGACAGCGGGTCAAAAGATCCGAAACTTCGGTAAGATTAATACTCAGGTGGCAAGTGCCGATCGCCTATTTTTACAAATACTCCAAACGACCGTTCATTTCTTCAGCATTCACTACCTCCCAAATTAATACTAATCCTTGCAAAATTTCCCCAATCGATTTACTGGTTTGCGGACAGTAAACAATACCCGCGTGAGACAAACCTGCCTGATGCAGTCTTAAAAAATCCGTATCTTGGGTAAAAATCACTCGTTCTTGAGACAGGCCAAATGCTAATTGTTGTTCGTCGGATTGCCCGATCATTCCTTGTTCTGGAGTTGTGGTGACATCAATTCCCCGTCTTCGCAATCCATTTCCTATTGCAAGAGTTATATTTTCGTCAAGATGAAATTTTATCTTAGCCATGCTGACGATTTTTTAATTTTTGTTGCAATAGCGATGGGGTTTGAGCTTTCAATTGGCTGGCAAATTCTGCATCTGCTTCGATTGCCGAGCGAATTTCATCTCGACGATCGTGATAATAGGCTAAAGCTGCATAGATGTCAGATAAAGTAATACTCGGATAGTGATACAGAATTTCGTCTGGTGACATTCCCATTTGTTCGTGCCAAACAACTATATCCTGAACTCGGATGCGATGTCCGGCGATACGGGGTTTTCCCCCACAGATTCCAGGGGTGATTTCGATATGTTCTTTAATGACGGCGATCGACATGGTAGGGAATTAATATAGGATGTCTCTTCTATTTTAGGACAGGTTAGACGAGTTTGGCTGTAAAAGCCATTTTAGGCGATCGCTTTTCTGAGTGGCAAAGACCACTACTCCAAATGTTGCAACAACCAACCAGGGAGCATATTAATGCGGACTTAACTAATCATCCCCTCAATTTCTGGATCGGTAAACCCAAATTGTCTGAAAATCCGCAACAAACACATAAGCTGGTGACATTTCCCCAGCACCGATATCAATCGGAACAATCCTTTTTCTGCCTTCAATTTCACGCATATACAAACGATGATCCCCTTTCCCCTCTCGGTAAAACTGACATCCGTTTTGTTCTTAAATGTTAATTAATGCTTTAGGTTTTAAAGATGGAAGGTTTTTAGGCATAAACTTTCCTAAGTTCATAAGTGTCTGAGGATTCTGCATCTTCTAAAGTCAGAAACTCGTGTAATTCATTAATAGAAATAGGACTGAAATAAACATCAGACTCTGATTCATAAACTTCGGAAAATGACTCTATAGCTTGTTTGAGTTTATCAATAGATTCTTCGGTAGTATTTCCTTGTCCAACCAAGCCATTTTCTAAACACAAAGAAACCCTATGATCGGCACTTTTTCTGATAATCACAGTGTAGAAATCAATCATATTTTACCTGGTAAATTAAAGATAGATATTATACACATAGCCTGCTGTATACTATAAATAAAGGACAAGCGTCTTGTCCGATTGCGGTAACACCCGGACAAGACCACTACTCCAAATGTTGAAACAACCAACAAGGGAGCATATTAATTATGTCACAACCTCGGTATGATGACGAAAAAAACGAGACGCGCCATGCAGCTACAAGCGAAGAGGCTTGCACTAATATGGAAGAAAAATACGGTTGGCAGCTTAAAAATGTAGAAGAGACTGGCAATTCTATTTTGAGCGTTGATTGCATTTTTGATGGAAATTGCGAGTTTCCGCCGTCGCCAATGGACTTGAGCCAAGGTGATTATCTGAAGGAGAGAAAAGAAAATGCGTAAATACATTATTTTCAGGGCAGAAAAAGGTGAAGTGGAAAAATATCGTTCACTCACCGAAACAAAAGTAGGAGAAAGCTTTTACCGAGTAGCTAATGCAGGATCGGTTAAGTCATTGATTTGGACAATAGCCGAGCATTATGACTCTAGTGGTAAGCCATCCCCAGCACCGGGCTATCGTTTAACCGAAAGCGTTGTTGTCCCAAGTGCGATCGATCCAATGTTTCCCAGTGCATCAACTCATTTTAGAGACAGCGGCTGGGAAGTTGTGAAAGTTCAGGAATATACCCCTGAAATTCCCGCTGCCTATGGCGCAGAGTTTGACTCAATTTGTATTTGCTATTGCGCTTACAAACCAATAGAAAATGCTCCACTCAAGCAATATGAGCGATCGCCCGTAACCATTGATTCATTCGGAGGCGATCGAACAGCTTACGATCGCTGGCTAGAGTCCCAAAAACAACCGACTGAAGTTTAATTAATAAGACTTAACCACAGCTAATCAGAAACCGGGTTTTTTGTTGAGAAGACGCATTACAGCGCGCATAAATCTAAAAAACCCGGTTTCTTTACTTTTGATGCGTAAGTCCCGATTAAATCAACTCACCTCGCCCGGTTTATAGAAACCTACACAAAGAAACCCAATAATCGGAATTTTTTATGAGAATCACAGTGTATAAATCAATTTTATTTGATTGTAAATTGGTTTTAATTGACTCAGTAAATTTGGAAAACATACTAATAATTTAACACACAATCGCCAATCTGAGAATTACCACCGCAGAAACACCTCTGCCCCACAAAGGTATAGAATACTTAGGATGCAGCAATCAATATTACCCACGATGACAGAAGACAAAACATTGACAACCGCTAGCGGAATTCCGGTTGCAGATAACCAGAATTCCTTGACAGCAGGTGAACGCGGGCCTATCCTCATGCAGGATTTTCACCTGATGGAAAAACTGGCTCACTTCAACCGGGAACGCATTCCTGAGCGCGTTGTCCATGCCAAAGGAGCCGCTGCATTTGGCACGTTCACCGTCACCCATGACATTACTCGCTACACCAAAGCTCATATATTCTCAGAAGTTGGCAAAGAAACTCAGGTTCTCCTCCGCTTCTCTACCGTAGGTGGCGAACAAGGTTCAGCGGATGCCGAACGCGACCCCAGAGGTTTTTCGATGAAGTTCTACACCGAAGAAGGCAACTGGGATTTAGTAGGCAACAACACCCCTGTTTTCTTCATCCGCGATCCGCTCAAATTCCCTGATTTGATCCACACGCAAAAGCGCCATCCCCAAACGCATCTCAAAGATCCTGACGCGAAGTGGGATTTCTGGTCGCTGAGTCCAGAAGCTTTGCATCAGGTGACAATTCTGTTTTCCGATCGCGGTACGCCGAAAAACCACCGCCACATGGACGGTTTTGGCAGCCATACCTTCAGCCTAATCAACGATCTAGGAGAACGGGTTTGGTGCAAATTCCACTTCAAAACCATGCAAGGTATTGATAATTTCACCGCCGAAGAAGCGACGCAGATCAAAGGCGAAGACCCCGATCATGCCACTCGCGATTTGTTTGAGGCGATCGACCAAGGTAATTATCCCAAATGGCGGTTTTGCATTCAAGTAATGACCGAGGCCCAAGCCGCAGAGTATCGCGAAAGCCCCTTTGACTTGACAAAAGTGTGGAAGCACTCAGAGTTTCCGTTAATTGACGTGGGAATTCTTGAACTCAATCGCAATCCACAAAACTTTTTTGCGGAGGTAGAACAGGCGGCATTTTCTCCTTCTAATGTCGTTCCAGGTATTAGCTTCTCTCCAGATAAGGTGCTGCAATCTCGCATCATGTCTTATGCAGATGCTCAACGCTACCGTCTCGGTGCAAACTATCAACAATTGCCCGTCAATCAACCAAAGTGTCCGGTGATGCACTATCAACGGGATGGCGCCATGGCACCGGGTAACAACGGTGGTAGCGGGCCCAACTACGAACCGAACAGCCACGAGGATGCGCCGAAGCAAAACTGTGCTTATGCTGAGCCAGCTTGGGACTTAGGAAATGTCAAAGTCGATCGCTACGATCACCGTAAGGGAAATGACGATTACACCCAAGCAGGAGACCTTTATCGCTTGATGAAACCCGACGCACAGCAGCGACTTGTCGCTAACATTGTGGAAAGTTTGAGTGCAGCAAAACCGGAGATTCAGATGCGCCAACTGTGCCATTTCTTCCGCGCCGATCCGAATTACGGCCGCCAAGTTGCAGAAGGTTTAGGAATTGCGATCGATCCGTCTATGATGGCAGCAGCAGCTCAACCGGTTGGTGTGTAGAATCCGCGAACATTCAATTAGACATCTGCTTTTTAGCAGATGTCTATTCTCACATCTTGCAGTATTTTCGCTGAACAGGCAAGATGCCTGTGAAGCGAGAAAATCTACTCTTTGTGGAACAGGCATCTTGCCTGTTCAAAAAAGGATTATTGACAATGGTGCAATATCTCAGTATTGAAACTATGCGTGTCACAGGCACTCTGTGCCTGCGTCTTAGGTGCAAGTTAAATGCAGTAAAGCTTAGCGTCATGGAGTTGGGGGCGATTCCCTGCGGGATAGCTTCGCTTCACGCGATTTTTAGCAACGGTCTCTTGAAAAGGCACAGAACCAAGTAAAATAACTTGAGGAACTGCAATAAAAACCAAACAAGGGAAACCAAACTATGACATTACCAGTTGGGTGCGCGGCGCCTCAATTTACCGCCAAAGACACGAACGGCAAAACAGTATCCCTCTCCGAATTTGCCGGTAAAACCGTAATCCTGTATTTCTACCCCAAAGATGACACCCCAGGCTGCACCAGACAAGCCCAAAGCTTCAAAGCAGCCCATGAAGAATACAAAGGCAAAGATATAGTAGTTCTCGGTGTCAGCCGAGACAACGAGGAATCGCACCAAAAGTTCACAGAGAAATACGGTTTGCCTTTCCAGCTATTAGCAGATGTTGATGGCACGATTACCAAAGCTTACGATGTCGAGAAAGGCGATTATGCCAAGCGCGTTACTTTCGTCATCGACGGTACCGGCAAAATCATTCAAGTTTATGAGGGCGAAACCATGAAAGTTGACACTCACGCTCAAGATATTCTTGTCACCATAGTTTAGTCGAAGTTTAGCCGATCGCACTAACCTTCCTGGATGCACCAAACGGCTAAAAACCCGGTTTCTTTCTAGATGCCTCGTTGCTATAGGCAATATTCTCGTAGAAACCGGGTTTTTTTTGTAAGTCCTGACTCAGCAAGTGAGGGGTCAAGGGTAGAGGGGGAAGCAAACTGCTCGAACTAAATTCCTTCCCTCAAAACTTGCACCACAAATCCGCTCAACTACCCATTTATTCGGTTAATGTGCTTAGTGTGCGCCTAAAGTTAGATTTGTGGCGCAACTCGCCCCAATAATTAAAAACTTATGCTGGAAAAGGCATTAACCGCCCGTAGGCTGAATCTAGGGGCGATTTTTTCCTGGTTCGAGTCATTGTGTTTGATAAAATCAGAAGTTATCCTTGCTTTAGCTGAATAACTAAGTAGGTAGAGGGATATATAATGACAAACAGCAACATTATTTTAAGTTACTTAGGCCCGCGAGAAATTGAGGTCAATAGAGCCGCTGTCTTAGTTGGCACTTTTGACAAAAATCTAGTGGCAGCGATTTCAGCAGCAGAAGGCTCAAATGCCCTGAATGTGGGGATAAATCTCTCTAGAGGCATTTGGAACATCAGTTTAGAAAAAGGATTCGATAGCGCAGGAACTCGTACACTGCAGGTGAGGGCAACTGATAAGACAGGCAAAGTTATCGGTCAACAAACAATTAACATCAAAGTTAATCCTGCTTCTCTGTCACCCGCTCAATTCTTCACGTTAATTACTCTCACAGATACCGTATTCAAAGCCGGAACACTGCCCGCGAGCAATCTCAATAACCTGCAAAAAGCGGACATACCAGCAGGGAAAATTTATCAAATTACCGACTACGAGTTAGAAGACGGACACCTGAATGTTCAACTAAATAATCCAATTTCTCCGGTGGGAAAGTCTGGCTTTTTCTACGAAAAACACGTACTTATAACCAAAGGCGCAAAAATTCTCATATTCGATCGCGCCGAGTTGCCGGTCCCGCCGCCTGGAATGCAGTTACTGTGGGTGATCAAAAAAACATGGTTAAAGTTAACCCCCGCAGATTCTGCAACTTTAGGCTCAACTCAGAAATTACAATTTAACCTGGGAGAAACTTTCAATGTTCTTGGCTACGCTTGCGTGGAAAACCATTTCCGAGTCGCTTTTGCTCGGGCAGTTCCTAAATTAGGAACTTCGGGATTTGTGTACTGGCAGCACGTCCAAATTTTGCGAGACGGGAGGGGAATTGAGTATGATAGAAATGCAGTTACGATGACTGTTATCAAAACTACTGCGATCAAAAAGCAGCCTGTAAATGCCGCTAACCTGCCACCCCAAGAAAAATTTACTTTGCCGGCGGGAATGATTTACGGAATTGCCGGATTCTCGATCGAACAAAGCCACATTAAAGTCTCGCTAACCGAGAATTTGCCGCAATTTGGCAATACGGGTTTCATTTATCCCGATTTTGTGCAATTCAGTCGCGGTGGCAAATCTTTTAGTCCCGCTGTGAATTTAAGTTATCAAGGGCCGTCAGAAGTTTTAGTAAATCAGCCGATCGTCCTTCGGGGTACTTTTGACAGGCAACAAGCAGCAAAAATTGAGGTGATAGCTGAGGATACATTGCCCCTAAGCGTGACGCTAAACCAAGAGGCCAGCACTTGGCAAGTTAATTTGTCTAAAGGATTTAGCGTAGCTGGAGCTCGGTGGCTCAGGTTGCGGGCAACTGACAGCAAAGGCAACGTTACTGGCAGCCAAATAATTTACATTACCGTAAGTTCCGATCCGCTAACTGTCGGACAAGGTTTGACCTTAAAGATAGTTTCTGACACTTTGTTTAAGGTAGCTCCGCTTGATTCTTCCCGCCTCAACAATCAGCAAAAAGTTCTTGTCAAAGCAGGTCAGACTTTGGCAGTTAGCAAGTACGGATTTATTGACGGGCATCTCAAGGTGGTTGTGGATTCAGTAATTTCGCCGATCGGCACTTTTGGCTATTTTTACGAACCCGACGTTCAGTTGGCCAAAGGTTCTCAAATCCTAAAATTTGACCTAGCTGACGTACCGAATAGCAACGTCAGCGCTCAACTGTTGGTAATTCAAACAACTCAGATTAAAGGTCAACCAGAAGATTCATCTAAACTACCTGCAAATCAAGTTGCTCAAATAACTTTAGGCAGCACCTATGCCATTACTGGTTATGCCTGCATTTTGGGGCATTTCCGAGTGACTCTCGCCGAATCTATTCCCGGTTTCGGCAATATCGGATTTATTTACTGGCAGGACGTTAAAATCAAAAAAGACGGCAAAGAAGTTCCCTTTGACCCCGATGCTTTGACGATGACAATCCTGCAAGCAACTGTGTTTAAAAAACGGCCGGTAGATGCTGCTAGCCTGAGCAGTACCGAAAAAACTACGCTGCCTTTAGGTCGAGTTTACGGCGTGAACAGCTACGGTGCGGAAGGAGATCACCTGAAAGTTTCCCTGACTGAAGAACTGCCGAATTTTGGCAATACAGGTTATGTTTTTCCTAGTTTTGTTCAGTTCAAGCGGGGAGATAAAATTTTCGATCCTGTTCCGAACAATGTGGAATTGAACGTGCCCTATTTTTCGCAGCGGGACAATCCGCGTTTTGATTGGTCTACTTGCAACGTAACTGCGATCGCGATGGTATTTTATTACTACGGCGTTCGTTCTGAATGGGGCGGACAGTTGGAGGATGAGTTGTTGCAGTGGTGTTTCGACTATGCCGGTCAGGGTTCTCAAACCGATCACAACGTGCTGTCGGCGCTGATTGAGGCCTACGGGTTTAAGACGAGTTTTAGTACAACTCGCAAATGGGCCGATGTGCGATCGGAATTGCTGAATCGGCGGCCAGTAGTTTTAGCGGGAGATTTTACTGCGGCCGGTCACATTATCACTTTAATTGGCTACAATTCTCAGGGTTATATCGTGCAAGATCCTTGGGGAGATGCACTTACCGGTTACAGCGATACTGAGGGGAGAAAGTTGATGTATCCCTACAGCTACGTCAATCAAGTTGCTGGGCCAGATGGGAATGTTTGGGCGCATTTTATCTCTCGATAATCTACTCTAGGGTTTGCAAGTAGTTTGAGGCACTACGACTATTTGTAAGGTGCGCATTACAGCTATTCGTAAGGTACTCCGTGCGCACCCTACATAACTTAGGCAATCTTGCGCTTAATTTTGCGTTTCGCTGCACCAATGCCTAGAATCCCAAATCCGGCTAAAGTACCGAAGATAGTAGCAGGTTCTGGTACTGGTTCAGCAGAGCCTTGTTCAAAAGAGCCTTTAATGGCGATCGCATCGTTAGCGCACTCGGCAAAAAAGTTAGCAATATAGTTCCCCGAAGGCATTGAGGATTTATTGAAACTGAATCCGATTGTTTGAGAACCTACGGCATTAAACTGAGCGAAATTAAGACCGAGGGCGCTCAAAGTTGCTGGCGTTAAAACATTAATTTCTCCTACTTTTGTACCCGTAGCAATTGAGTTGAGAACCGTCCAGTTACCTATTTGTTGAAAATAGGGGTCTGTGGCAGCTAAATCGCCCAGAGACGGGGTTCCGCCTTGAGATGCAACTACCGTATTGAATTGATTTAAATTAGTAAAGCCAGAGTTAGTTCTGGTGACGTTTTTAGCGGTAACGTTGCTGTAAACGCCTGTTGTGGCTACGCTTGAGTCATTTCCTTCGACAAAGCGGATACCAAACAAGCTGCTGTTTGCGTTAGCTGTCTTGAAGTTTTGACCGGAAAAATTGAAGAACAAATCGCCGTAGTTGATGTTGCCTCTTTGAGCTAGTGGGTCGGCGTATCCTGCTAAACTTAGATTGGAGTTTATCGCGATGAAAGCTGTATCTGATGTTTCTTTGACGGCGATGCCGTAAAATTCAAATTCGCCGCCGCCGATTTGGGCACCTGTCACGCCGTCGTTGAAGGAATCGATCGCATAATTCCAGCCGTTAGATAGTGTTGCTGCTGTAGCTTTTTGTTGCTGTAGTGCGATAATTGCACATAAAACAGCCACTGAGTAAGTCCAGTGGATGCTGTTTCTAGTAATGGAAGTCATAACATTCTCCCGGGGAAATAAGTGTTAAAGTATCAACTCTGCTCGATCGACTGTTTTTAATTTTCAGTAAATCATCCATTCCGACCGAATTTATTAAAGTTTCGGTAAAGATTTTGTCCGGCGATCGCATCATATCAACGAGATTGGTTAAAAAAACCAACCAATGCCACTAGCTAAATACAGGACTGACGCAGGCACAGTATATAGTGTAGCTGCATAAGTCCTGTAGGTGCAAATAAACCGACTACCGGGTTTGGGCGGTTGAGAGCAGCAATAAACTGCCTGCTAGTCCATATCTAGGCTTTACCCGCCCCTACAAGATATTATTGTTTTTTCATGCCGATCTACTTAATTGATTTTTGATCGATTACCAATAAATTTTGAAGATTGGGTGTGTGATATCGTTTCCGGTTGCACCGGAATTATATAGAGGACACGGCAGTGCCGTATCCCTACAATTAATCGCGGTAGGGACACGGGGTTCTCGCGGCCTCGAAAGCTGTGGGTAATATTAATTCCGATGCTACCGGATTTGATATGATGTTGTAGATGCCGATGCCTGATTCTGTTAATATTTCGATTGTTTGATTAATAATTTTCATAACTTGTCTGTCATCTCCAGCCCTGTTCAATAATTATAATTACGTTGGTGGCGATGGCTTTATTTCTTAAACTTCTAAAAAGCCGATCGCCCACAATTTTACTAATTTTACTAGAAGCGATCGACCCAACAGGCTCTTAATCGATAGACAAACTGTGGAGCGGCACTTTGTCTCTAAGTGCCGCACAAAGCGAGAATTGGAAAATTAAAAAAATTTCAGACGGCGATGAGCGATCACACGTTTTTAGAACAGTCAAGAAAATTTCTGCCATACATCCGGTGCAGGCATTGCGGGTTCCTTCTAACTCGGGCGGTGTTTTCAACACTTGAAGCGCTGTATAAATCAATCAAATTTCACAATATAGTTGCTCGCAACTATTGGGCATTGCCATTTTTTAAATGTTGTTAACATATCGCCGAGAGTTCGTTGACTATCTTGACTCTTCCCTTGAGAACAGAACGCAGCAGGCGGTTGATCGAATGTCTGCATTCATCGTCGAGAGAGTCGTCTAAAACAGCAGCCATCAAACCGTAGCGATCGGCTAAAGTCAAACAACCCGTATCAGTAACAGAGGCAAGCATTTCGGAAATAGCGCCGGGGATAAGTTGAACTAAAAACATGAGACATTCCCTGAATTCGATACTTATATCATCTCTCCTTCTCGGAAAATTAAGAGTGACGCTGGCATAGCAGAGAACGTGATGTTTTCAGGCAAACTGTGTGACAGCGACCGCTCTAATTGTGTGACGAGCTGCGTTTTAAGTCTGCGATCTTAGTCACAACATGATTTTATATCTTCCAAATTCCCCATCTCCCCTGCCAAATCTAAAGATTTAAAGAGATTTTTCCGCTGTGTGGGTGTCTTTACCCATTACCCATGTATAAAACGCATCGCCACTATGCTAAAAATTCATAAAACTCAATATTTTGTAAAAATAGCTACGAATGTTTACAGTGGTGCGCTTTACATTAGCTCATAACTAAGGTGCATAGAAACCCAGGAATCGACCGAACCATCGGTAACAACTATAACCATACATAGTTTTGCGACTTCGAGGCAGCGCCCAGTCAAGCTCAAATTTACAGAAGACCAACCATGCTTAAAAGAAATTCGATCTAGTAACTAAATATACAGTTTTAAATCCATACACTCACTAAGGTTAGCAGGAATCACACACTTTATGCTCCAAGTCAATACTTCTCCCCAACAAGCCAGCAGCGAGGGTAAACCGATGACCCAAACAGTAGAACCCAAAGCCCAAGCGAGCCTGAACAAGTTTGAAAAACTCAAAGCCGAAAAAGATGGCTTAGCATTAACAGCCGAACTCGACCACTTCGCCGAGATCGGCTGGGAAGCAATGGACGAAATCGATCGCGAGCACCGCCTCAAATGGCTCGGCATCTTCTTTCGGCCAGTAACTCCCGGCAAATTTATGATGCGGCTGCGCTTGCCCAACGGCATCATTACTAGCAATCAAACCAGAACGCTAGCAGAAATCGTCCAACGCTACGGCGACGACGGCAGCGCCGACATCACCACCAGACAAAACCTACAACTGCGCGGAATTCGCATCGAAGACGTACCCGACATCTTCCGCCGCCTCAAAGAAGCGGGCATGACCAGCATTCAGTCTGGCATGGACAACGTGCGCAACATCACGGGTTCCCCAGTCGCGGGCTTGGACGCGGACGAACTGATAGATACGCGGGAACTGGCGAACCAAGTCCAAGATTTGATTACGAACCACGGCGAAGGCAACCCCGCGTTTTCAAATTTGCCGAGAAAGTTTAATATTGCGATCGCAGGCTGTCGCGACAACTCAGTCCACGCAGAAATCAACGACATCGCCTTCGTACCCGCTTACCAAGACGGCAACATCGGCTTTAACGTTTTAGTCGGCGGTTTCTTCTCCGCCAAACGCTGCGAGGCAGCAGTTCCCCTCAACGCCTGGGCCAGTCCCAGCGACGTTGTAGATTTGTGCAAAGCAATTTTAACTGTGTTTCGCGATCGAGGCCCGAGAGTAAACCGCCAAAAATCCCGACTGATGTGGCTGATTGACGAACTGGGAATCGAACAATTCCGATCCGAAGTCGAACAAGAATTAGGTCGCACTTTGCCCGCCGCCGCCCTCAAAGATGAAATCCTCTGGGACAAACGCGACCACATCGGCATCTACCCCCAAAAACAATCAGGGCTCAACTATGTAGGGTTGCACGTTCCAGTCGGACGGCTGCAGGCATCGGATTTGTTCGATTTGGCCAGAATCGCCGAGGTTTACGGCAGCGGCGACCTCAGGCTCACCGTCGAAGAAAATGTGATTATTCCTAACGTTCCCGACTCGCGGATTGAATCGCTGGTCAAAGAACCGCTGTTGCAGCGTTTTTCCATCAACCCCGCACCCCTGACGAGAGCATTGGTTTCCTGCACCGGCTCGAAGTTTTGCAACTTCGCCCTCATTGAAACCAAAAGCCGCGCCGTGGCAATGATTGAGGAACTCGAAGCCGAACTTTCAGTTCCCAAACCGGTCAGAATTCACTGGACTGGTTGCCCCAATTCCTGCGCTCAACCCCAAGTAGCAGACATCGGTTTGATGGGAACAAAAGTTCGCAAGAACGGCAAAACCCTCGAAGGTGTAGACATTTACATGGGAGGTACAGTCGGCAAAGACGCTCATTTGGGTACTTGCGTCCAAAAAAGCATCCCTTGCGAAGACCTCAAACCAGTGCTGCGCCAACTTTTAGTCGATAACTTCGGGGCCGTTCCCAATCTATCTCAAGAAGATGAGGTAGCTTCCCTCAACCGACAACTGCAACTGACGGTTGAGAGGGACGAAACGGCAGTCTCGGCAGCCAAACCTCAGACATCTACTGTCATTTTCGCTCGATCGGGCAAAGAAGTTGCTTGCAGCGAAGATGAGTTCATTCTCGATGTTGCCGAACGGGCCGGAGTCGAACTTGACAGCAATTGCCGGTCGGGAAGCTGCGGCACTTGCCAGCAGAAACTCCTAGAAGGCCAAACAGTCTACGACAGCCAACCCGACGCGGCCCGAGACTTAGAACCAGGGTTCATTTTAGCTTGCAGCGCGCGGGCGATCGGCAAAGTGTCGATCGACGCCTAATCTCACAATGTGAGATGCGATGCGAAGGTCGCGAATCAATCTCACATCTCACATTTCCAAGATCTCAAAGTACAACAACAATTCAAGACAAATGAGCAACCTTTCCCGAAGAAAATTCATCATCACCGCCGGAGCAACAGCAGCCGGCACCCTCCTAGCCCACGGTTGCAGTTCCGGTTCCACCACATCTAGCGCAACTCCCAGCGGCGCCACACCCAGCGCCACCCCAGCAGTCAACATCAACCCCGCCGACGCCCCAGAAGTTACCGCAGCCAAACTCGGATTCATCGCCCTCACCGACTCAGCACCCTTAATCATCGCCCAAGAAAAAGGGTTATTTGCCAAGTACGGCATGAAAGACGTACAAGTTACCAAACAAGCATCTTGGCCAGTTACTCGCGACAACTTAGAACTCGGTTCCGAAAAAGGTGGGATTGACGGCGCCCACATCTTATCCCCGATGCCTTACCAAATGACATTAGGCACTATTACCAAAGGCAATCAGCCAGTGCCGATGAACATTGTTGCCCGGTTAAATACTAACGGTCAAGCAATTTCCCTCAGCAAAAAATACCTAGATTTAAAAGTAGGTACTGACAGCAAACCTCTCAAAGAAGCCCTCGCCAATCAAAAAATTGCTATAACCTTTCCCGGCGGCACCCACGACTTGTGGATGCGCTACTGGCTAGCAGCCGGCGGTATTAATCCAGATACAGATGTTTCCGTGATTCCCATACCGCCGCCCCAAATGGTAGCGAACATGAAATCTGGCAGCATGGAAGCCTTTTGCGTAGGCGAACCTTGGAATGCTCAGCTAGTTACTCAAAAGGTAGGATACACCGCCTTAGTAACCGGAGAACTTTGGAAAGACCACCCAGAAAAAGCTTTCGCTTTAAGAGGAGATTGGGTTGAAAAAAACCCCAAAGCTGCAAAAGCAATAACAATGGCCGTACTGGAAGCCCAGCAGTGGTGCGACAAGGCAGAAAATCACGATGAGATGTGCCAAATCATCTCTCAAGATAAGTGGTTAAAAGTTCCAGTAGCAGATATTATCAGTCGCTCTAAGGGTAAAATTGACTACGGTACCGGCCGCATAGAAGCTGCCAGCCCAGTGGCGATGAAATTCTGGGCTGATAATGCTTCTTATCCCTACAAGAGCCATGATACTTGGTTCTTAACTGAAAATATTCGCTGGGGTTATATGCCGGCAACTACCGACATCAAAGCCACGGTTGATAAAGTTAACCGCGAAGATATTTGGAAAGCTGCTGCGACAGCACTTAGCGTTCCCGCCGCCCAAATTCCTGCTACCACTTCTCGCGGTGTTGAAACCTTCTTTGACGGCGTAAAGTTTGACCCAGAAAAACCACAAGAATATCTGAATGGTCTGGCAATCAAAAAAGCATAATTAGTTTGTTGAGTGTTGACACTTGAGTGTTGACACTTGACAAACGCCTAAAATTGACGGTGTTGGGCAGAGTGAAACGGAGGGCTCGTTCCAAGGGCTAAACCTGCTGAACTCTGTTCAAAGTATTTACAAATAATCGATTATTCACAATACTGCAAAAACAAAAATGGCAACAAACCTCGCTGTTACTAAAAGCAAAAATCCAGTAAATTTCGTTCTGGATCAGGTTCAAAAAAACCGCCGAAAAATCATCCGCCCGCTAGTTGCAATCGCAGTTCTACTGATAATATGGCAAATCCTCTGCCACGATGCCTCATCCACCTTGCCGGGGCCAATCAAAGCTGTCCAAGAAAGCTGGAATCTGATTATCAATCCTTTCTTCGACAATGGCGGTACAGACAAAGGCTTGTTCTGGCAAATTTTGGCTAGCTTGCAGCGGGTGGCGATCGGCTTTACTCTAGCAGCAGTTCTCGGCATCAGTTTGGGAATCCTCATCGGCACAAACTCCTTAATGTTCGATGCTTTAGACCCGCTGTTTCAAGTATTCAGAACTATCCCGCCCCTGGCTTGGCTGCCGATCGCCCTGGCAGTATTTCAACAGTTCAATCCCTTTGAAGGCATGGGGGTGAAAGCTAACGAAGTGTCAGCACTCTTCGTAATTTTAATTACAGCAATTTGGCCAATTTTAATTAATACCACAGTAGGCGTTCAACAAATACCCCAAGACTACAGAAACGTCGCCCGCGTCTTGCGCCTCCCCAACCAAAAATACTTCTGGAAAATCCTGCTTCCCTCTTCTGTTCCTTACATCTTCACAGGCTTGAGAATAGGCATCGGTTTGTCTTGGCTGGCGATCGTAGCTGCGGAAATGTTAGTCGGCGGCGTCGGCATCGGCTTCTTCATCTGGGACGCTTACAACAGTTCTAGACTTAGCGCAGTGATTCTAGCGGTGCTTTATGTAGGAATTGTCGGTTTGATTTTAGACAGAATTGTTGGTTTCATCGCTTCCAAAGTTGTTCCCGAAGAACAGAAATAGGATTTGGTTGAGAGTGACCTAAACAAGGTAAGGTGCGCAGTGCGCACCCTAAAGCCAACAAGGGAAGGTGCGGCCAGGCGCACCCTAAATTGATTTAATCTACAAATTACAAACTAACCTAAAATTACCATGTCAGTATTTGTTGAAGTAGACCACGTTGACCGCGTATTTAACTTACCAAATGGAGAGCAATACATCGCTCTTAAAAATATCGAACTGAAAATAAAAAAGGGAGAATTCATCACCTTAATCGGACACTCGGGCTGCGGCAAATCTACACTGCTAAATATCATCGCCGGCCTCGACAAAGCAAGTCAGGGCGGGATTACTTTAGAAGGGCGCGAAGTCCGCGATCCAGGCCCGGACAGAATGGTGGTGTTTCAAAATTACTCGCTGCTACCTTGGCTGACGGTGCGCGAAAATATCGCCCTAGCAGTAAATGAAATTTACAGCGGTAACTCGAAAGAAGATCGCGAGTTGGTGATCGAACACCACATTAAATTAGTCGGACTCGGACACGCCGCCGACAAACGCCCCAGCGAAATTTCTGGGGGGATGAAACAAAGAGTTGCGATCGCCCGCGCCCTGGCGATTCGCCCGAAATTGCTGCTGCTAGACGAACCTTTCGGAGCACTTGATGCTTTAACTCGCGGCGGTTTGCAAGAACAGTTGATGAAAATTTGCGAGGAAAGCAAAGTCACCAGCGTGATGGTAACTCACGACGTGGATGAGGCTTTATTACTGAGCGATCGCATTGTGATGCTCACCAACGGCCCGGAAGCGCAAATCGGGCAAATCCTCGAAGTGAATATTCCCCGCCCCCGCAAGCGCATGGAAGTTGTCAACCATCCGAGTTACTACGCGCTGCGTAACGAAATGGTTTACTTCCTCAACCAGCAAAAGCGGGTCAAACAGCGCCGGGCAAAACAACAACCGCCTGTCATCGCCCGCAACGGCTTGGAAAAAATCAACCTCGACATCGGCTTTATTCCCCTCACCGACTGCGCGCCCTTAGTAGTAGCCAAAGAAAAAGGATTTTTCCAAGCCCACGGCTTGGAAGAAGTTACTCTCAGCCGCGAACCTAGCTGGAAAGCGATCGCCAAAGGAGTCACCGAAGGACGGCTGGACGCGGCGCAAATGGTTGCAGGAATGCCGATCGCCATGCTGTTGGGGCTCGACGGTGAGGCCCCTGTGCCCGTCTGCAGCGCCCTCACGCTGTCTCGCAACGGCAATTCGATTGTTTTCAGCAAACACCTTTACCAACAAGGCATTCGGACATTAGAGGATTTCAAAGCTGCGATCGCCAAGACTCCGGATAAAGTTCACACCTTGGGCACGGTACACTCGGCCTCCATGCACAACCTGCTGTTCCGCTACTGGCTGGCCGCCGGCGGTATCGACCCCGACCTCGACGTGGGCTTGACCGTGATTCCGCCCCCGCAGATGGTAGCGAATTTAAAAGCAGGCAACATTGACGGCTACTGCTCGGGCGACCCCTGGAACTCCCACGCAGTCAACAGCGGTACGGGTTTTGTCATGGCCCGTTCCCTCGATATTCTGCCCGGACACATCGAAAAAGTTCTCGGTGTTACCGAAGATTGGGCTCAGAAATATCCTCAAACCCACCTCGCCCTCGTCAAAGCGCTTTTGGAAGCCTGCGACTACTGCGACGACCGCCGCAACCGCGAAGAAGTCCTAGAATTGATTAGCCAAGGACAATACATCGGTGCCGATCCGAAAGACATCCGTCCGGGGTTCCTCGACCCGTACAACTCCGGTACGGAGGCAGAACCTGAAATGCTCTACAACTTCAACCAGTTCTACGTTGACAAAACCAATTGTCCAGACCGCCTAGAAATGGTGTGGGTGATGGCGCAGATGGCTCGCTGGGGACTGATTCCGTTCCCGAAAAACTGGGTGGAAGTGGTCGATCGAGTTTTGCGGCCCGATGTTTTCGGTCAAGCAGTGCGCGAATTGGGTTTGCCGGATATCGCCAGAGATCGCCGGACGATCGAGCTATTTGACGGCACTGTATTTAATCTAGACGACCCGATCCAGTATCTTCAGAATGTCAAAATTAAGCGCGCCGTCCGCATAGAAGAAATTTTAATTGAACAAATAGGCAGTCAATGTTCCATCAAACTGCCAGCATAACCAGCAAATAGGAAGAGGGAATCATGAGCAAGAAATCAGGAAACAAGACTCCACATTTCCCACTTCCTAAATCCCTAATTTCAAATTCTCAATCCTAAGTTGTCATGTCTAATTCCCCAACCCAAAATCCCCCTCCTGAAAATATGCAAACTCTCAAAACCCCCCAAACAACCAAAATTCAAACGGACAAGCCAGACTTTCTTACTATTAAAGACGTATCGAAAGTCTACGAAACTCCTAAAGGCCCTTACGTCGTTCTCGACGGTGTAAACCTGACTATTAATGAAGGCGAATTTATTTGTTTGATCGGTCACTCTGGCTGCGGCAAATCAACTTTGCTGAATATGATCGCGGGATTCAACGGGCCGACAAACGGAGAAGTGGCCCTGCAAGGTTCGCAGATTACTGAACCAGGCCCCGATCGCATGGTGGTGTTTCAAAACTACTCGCTTTTGCCGTGGCTGACTGCTACTGAAAACATTCACCTCGGCGTTGAAAATGTTTTCCCGGAAAAGTCCGCAGACGAACACAATACGATCGTCAAGGAACACTTGGAATTAGTGGGGCTCACTGAAGCTTGTAACAAAAGACCGGGCCAATTGTCAGGGGGGATGAAACAAAGAGTTGCGATCGCCCGAGCTCTGGCAACTCAACCCAAACTGTTGATTTTAGACGAACCTTTCGGGGCTCTAGACCCAATTACGCGGGAAGAGTTGCAGGAAGAATTGCTGAAAATTTGGCGGCAGCACAAAATTACCGTCATTATGATTACTCACGATATTGATGAGGCTTTGTTTTTAGCCGATCGCATCGTGATGATGACCAACGGGCCTGCTGCTTCCATCGGCGAAGATATGCACATTCCGTTCAGCCGTCCCCGCAACCGGGCGCGGATTATGGAAGACCCGAAATACTACGAACTTCGCAACTTTGCTTTGGAGTTCCTATTTTCTCGCTACGCCCATCACGAAGGCGATGAAGCAACGGACTCGGAGACAGAAGCCGTCGCGCTACCGATGCCATTACCTGCTAGCAAAAAGCCTGCGCTTGCGGAGACTGCTAACAAGCCGATCGCACCTGCCCCCTTTGTGCCTCACGCTGCGGAAGCCCGAGAAGCCTCGCCGATCAAACGCGGCATCCTGGCTGTCTCGTGGTTGGTAGGAATGGCTACTTTAGCAGCAGTCAATATGTCTGGTGTTTCCAACCAGCTAAAGCAAGCGAAACTAACAGAAACTGCACCGCAAGCGGCGACTGCGGCGGCAGTTGTGAGTTCTCCCCCCAGCCCGCAAATCGCAGCAAGTTCGATCGCACCGAATGCTAGCCCTGCACCCATCGCTGCTGCCGCCAGCCCTGCACCCATCGCTGCTAGCCCTGCACCCATCGATGCTGCTAGCCCTGCACCCATCGATGCTGCTAGCCCTGCACCCATCGATGCTGCCAGTCCTGCACCCATCGATGCTGCCGCCGCGACGGCTGCCTCGATGGGTGCAGCAACCAGTGCCACATCAGAGATTTCTGACCAAGCCGAACTCGATGCGATCGGACAGCAGTTGTATGCACAAATCGACCAAAAGTGGAGAACAACTCCGACATTTACCGAAAGTTTGACTTATCGGGTCAAAGTAAAACAAAACGGCGATATCCTACAGTTCGATCCCACAAATAAAGCAGCTAAAGATTTCGTCAAAGAAACTCCTCTGCCAGTTTTGCAAACTCCTACAGGTGTCACAGCCGGCGCTGAAAAAACTGCTGAATTCCAAGTAACTTTTAGCCCTGCCAACGGTGGCGTATTAGAAGTTAAAACAGGGAAGTAGGGGATATAATACTCTCGCACTAAATCTATAATTGCTATCAACAACTAGGTCAAAAGTAGTATCTGCCCGCTGTTTGAATCCTGCAAAGATTCCTCCTAGCCCCCATCCTTGGGGTGACAAGATTTATGTCAGGAGTACCTCTATTTGAGAGGAATTTAGGAGCAGCGAGAAGCTGACTACAACCCAGATGGATCGCGAGTTTTAGTAAGAGAGCGGTTAATTTTAAATCAGGGTATTGTCCGTTGTTGTAAAGCATTTTTGCGGTAATTTAGTAATTATTGATACATTATTTGCAGGAGCCCTCAGTTCCGACTATAATGACGAATTACCAATTACCCATTAGCTTTCAAAAATTAGCATCTAAAATCACCAGATGGAAACTATAAAAACTCTTTGCCCATACTGCGGTGTAGGTTGCGGTCTAGAAGTTGTTCCTGACACAAAACAAAATTGGAAAGTCCGGGGCGATCGCAATCACCCATCGAGTCAGGGCATGGTTTGTATTAAGGGAGCAACTGTAGCAGAGTCGATTCGGAGCGATCGGCTACTTTATCCGATGATGCGAGATACTCTCGACCAACCCTTCCGCCGCGCTAGCTGGAACGAAGCTCTCGATGCAATTGTTAACCGCATCCAAACAATTCGCAGCACCAGCGGCCCCGATGCTTTGTGCGTTTACGGTTCGGGTCAATTCGTAACAGAAGATTATTATATTGCCCAGAAACTCATGAAAGGTTGTCTGGGTACAAATAATTTTGATGCGAATTCTCGCTTGTGTATGTCTTCAGCAGTTTCGGGATACGTTCAAAGTTTTGGTTCGGACGGGCCACCTTGCTGTTACGAGGATTTAGAATTAACAGATTGCGCTTTTATTATCGGCAGCAATACAGCGGAATGCCATCCGATTGTGTTCAACCGATTAGCAAAGTACCACAAAAAACATCCCAATGTCAAGATGATTGTGGTAGATCCGAGGCGGACTCCGACTGCTGAAGCGGCCGATTTGCACTTAGCAATTAAACCGGGTACGGATATAGATTTGCTTAACGGAATTGCATATTTGCTGTTGCGGAGGCAAGCAATAGATCCTGAGTTTATTCAAGAATGCACGGCGAATTTTTCAGCTTTTGCTGAGGTTATTAGCAGCTACACGCCAGAGTTTGTAGCCTCGCGCTGCGGCATTACTGTCAGCGAGTTAGAAACGGCGGCAAACTACTGGGAACAGTCGCAGCGGGTTTTGTCGCTGTGGTCGATGGGAATCAACCAGTCCTCCGAAGGCACGGCCAAGGTGCGATCGCTGATTAATTTGCACTTGATGACCGGTCAAATCGGCAAACCGGGATGCGGCCCGTTTTCCCTCACCGGCCAGCCAAACGCGATGGGAGGGCGGGAAGCCGGAGGACTGTCTCACTTATTGCCGGGATATCGGTTTGTGAAAAATGACGAACACAGAACCCAAGTTGAGGAGTTTTGGGGAATCGCACCGGGAAGCATTTCCCCGAATCCGGGCCGCACAGCTTGGGACATGATTGTGGGCTTGGAAACTGGCGATGTCGAGTTGCTGTGGATTGCAGCTACTAATCCGGTGGTGAGTATGCCGGATTTGGAACGCACTAAAGCCGCTTTGCTGCGATCGCCCTTTACTATTTATCAAGAAGCTTACTATCCCACTGAAACCTCGGCCTACGCTCACATCCTGCTGCCGGCAACGCAGTGGAGCGAAAAAACCGGAGTAATGACGAATTCCGAACGCCGCGTTACGTTTTGTCCCGGTTTCGACACTCCCTCCGGGGAAGCCCGCGATGACTGGAGCATTTTCGCCGAGGTGGGACGGCGGTTGGGTTTTGCCGAACACTTTGCTTTCGAGAACAGTGCGGAGGTTTTTAAAGAGTACGCGCAGTTGACGCGGGGTCAGCCTTGCGACATGACCGGCCTCAGCCACGAATACATCCGCCAAGAAGGGCCGCAGCAGTGGCCTTGCCGGGAAAACGAGCCTGTGCATCCAGCGAACGAAGCGAAACGGCTGTATACTGACAGGCGTTTTCACACTCCTGACGCGCGGGCAAGATTTTCCGCCTATCACTCCCGGGGACTGGCAGAACCTCCCGATCCGAATTATCCGTTTGTGTTGACGACAGGGAGACTTTACGGACACTGGCACACGATGACGCGGACGGGTAGAACAGAAAAAATTAATCAATTGCACCCCGATCCGTTTTTGGAAATTCACCCCCGCGATGCTGCCAAATTGCAGATTAAGGAGGGGGATTTGCTGGAAGTTCGATCGCGCCGCGGCAAGGCGCAGTTTCCGGCAAAAGTCACAAAGGCGATCGCCCCGGGTACGCTATTTGTACCGATGCACTGGGGTTCTCTGTGGGCCGAAGGTGCTGAAGCTAATGCCATGACTCATTCTGCAAGCTGTCCAGATTCCAAACAGCCCGAGTTAAAAGCTTGTGCGGTGCAGTTGGTGCTGGTTGGGGCAGAAACGGCAGCAGAAGTTGCAGCAGAAGTTGGGGAATTTAATTGGGCAAAATCGACCCTCGCCGTCACTTCTTGAGCTGCCCTCCAACTATGGGATGTTACAACTCACCGAATAACGAGGGGGAAGCCCGTGGCGATCGACATGGGGATGAACGCGGTTGACGTTCGGCGCTGAGTCGAGTCGCGCTGAGTCGAACGATTTGAGATTTACTCCACAGATGAATCTGGGAGCTTGAACAAGAGTCTAAAATTACGATCTCTCGACGACTCCTGTCGTTCGCAAGTATCCGTTTTTAGGGTAACAACCTCTCTCGATCGAGCAATTTTGAGCCCGGACGCACCCTACACATAAATCTCAAATCCTCAATCCCAAATCTAAAAGCTACAATCGTTATGCCATTACCCAGCCTACAAGCTGCGTTTCCCCGGCAGAGCCCGGGAACAAGGAAAATTAAATTTATTTATTCTAAGTTTTTCCTTCTTGATGGGGGGTTTTTCCTTCGGGAGAATATCTTCTGGCGAATGCCTTCTGCCTTCTTTTTAATTAATCGAGTCAGACAATTGCAGTTTGCACCTATAGGTGCTATGATGTTTTTACAAGGCTTTATTTTCGGCAGTACAGTTCGTTCGATCGGCGTTCCTCCGGATTTAAATCTCTACACCCTCTGATTCTGGAGAATGTTCAATGTCAATCTATGTCGGCAATTTATCCTACGAAGTAACGCAGGAGCACCTCAGCCAAACTTTTGGAGAGTACGGAACAGTAAAGCGCATTCAATTGCCTGCTGACCGCGAAACAGGCCGGATGCGTGGCTTCGCTTTCGTAGAAATGTCTACTGAAGCCGAAGAAACCGCAGCCATTGAGGCTCTTGACGGTGCTGAGTGGATGGGTCGCGACCTCAAGGTCAATAAGGCAAAACCCCGCGAAGAACGTGGTTCTTCTAACAGCGGTAACTGGGGCAACAACGATCGCGGTGGCAATTCTCGTCGCTACTAAACCACCCAAGCTAAATTTTTAGCTCGCTTGTGTTGTGCCGGAGCGATAGGAGAGTCAACAATAATTCTCTGTGAAAAATAGATAGTTAGTTGTGCGATCGCACCGCGCCTTAAAGTCCTCAAAATATTGCTAGACAATAGTTTGAGGCTTTTTTGTGGCAAAAATTATTAATCGGGAGTTCGATCGCGTGCGATCGATTCCTAGCTGACACGAAAAACTATAAAATATAACAGGCAGAGAGAGCTCCCTTCCCGATCGCCCGGGTGGTGCAGTGAAACCCCGCAATCACATAGTTTTGCGCTTGCAAAGTGTACCGAACAATGACAAAATCATCAAGAATGATGACTAAATCACTGGTATGCTGAAAAAAATATTTAGGCAAATTTCCAAGTTAAGCAATGATGAAAACTTTCTGCATTTTACAGAAAGTGTAGAAGTAATAATATCGAAAATTTTATCACTGGCGATGATTTTGGTAATTATCGTCAGCGTTTGCGATTTGCTGATTTTTTTAGCAAAAGAATTGGTAAACGACCAGCAGAATTTGTTAAAAGACACGTTGTTTGTGATATTTGGGTTATTTTTAAATGTTTTAATTGCTCTGGAAATCTTAGAAAATATTACAGCTTACCTGAAAAAGCACGTAATTCAAGTAGAGCTAGTTATTGTAACTTCTTTGATAGCAGTATCTCGAAAAATTATCATTCTTGACCTAGAAAAGAAAACAGCAGCCGACTTGATTGGTTTGGCGGTTGCAATTTTCGCGCTTTCCATCAGTTACTTGATAGTGCGGCACACAAATAAAGAACAAGATTAATATCGGGAATTGGGAATAGGAAATTTTTAATAACTAATATCATATCCGGTCGTTCGACCGGACATGATATTATTCCAATAAACCAGGAGGAGGCACAATTTCAATTCTGCCTTGTTCTAAATCAACTATTGGCACAATCTCTTCCACAAAAGGAATCAAAATTTTTGTTGATTTAGGCTCTTTAACGCGGGTTTTCCGTGGTTTGCGGGTATTTCTGGGGTCAGCGTTTGCTTTAGGAGTTTCAGGCTGTTTTGGCTTTTCTAATTCTGCGACGACGATTTCCGGCGGCGTTAGATTCGTTTCAACTTCTAAAAGGTCATTACCGGCGGGAATAATATCACTTACCTTGCCTAAGATTTCCCCGGTTAACTGGTTAATAACTTCCATACCGATCAAATCTTGGACGTAAAACTCATCAGATTCGAGGTAAGGTCGATCGGTCTTTTCAACAAACAACTTGCAGCCCCGCAGCGCCTCAGCACCATCGCGGTCTTCCACACCCTCTACCTCTACAGCATACAGCCCTTTACCCGGGATGTAGCGACCGCCCAAAAACTCGATCGGTTCCGGTTCACTTTTGTTAGGGCGCAAAATCCACCGCTTCCCCGGTTCGATAAACCTTTCCGGGAAATCCGAATCGGGATAGACTCGCACTTCCCCGTCCAAACCTTGAGCTGCTACAATTTTACCGATTTCTATCCACTCAGACATAGATTATATCACTCAAATTGCTACTAATTGATAATGGGAATTGGCAAGCGAGAATTGCTAATTGGTAATTGGTAACTAGGAATTGGTAACTAAGAATTATTCCCTCGAACCTCTTATTAACCTCCGTTAAATCCCTTAAAAAATTAAACAATCCGTTACCAAACCTCCCTCTTCCATCAACATCCATCCGGTACATCCGTTAAACAATCCGTTGCCGAACTTCCTTCTTTACACCAATCCAGTTCTCAGCGCTACAACTGCAGCTTGCACGCGGTCATCCACTGCCAACTTATTCATAATACCGCGAACGTGAGTTTTAATAGTATTTGGACTCAAGTAAAGCGCCGCTGCAATTTCGGGATTGCTGTTACCTTCCACCATTAATCTTAACACCTCCAATTCCCGCTGCGACAACTGACCAAAAGTAGTTGTAGAGGCAGGTATAGGGGGTTTGAGGTGTTCGATGACAGTCCGGGCAATTTGAGGGTCAAGATATGTCGCCCCCTCTGCTGCGGCTGCAATCGCTGCTAACAGCCTGTCTACGGAAGCACCTTTAATGCAATAAGCATCAGCACCACTAGAAAGAGCAGCAATAATTTCAGTTTCTGCCGTGTGAGAAGTTAACATTACTACTCGAACTTCTGGCAGTTGTGCTTTAATTTGCTGCGTCGCTGCTATGCCGTCCAGCCGAGGCAAACCGATATCCATTACAATAATATCAGGTTTGAGTTTCAGTGCGGCTGCTACGCCTAAATAACCGTCTTCTGCCTGTCCTACTATTTCTATTTCTGGGGAATCGGCTAAAACTTGCTCTAATCCCAGTTGCATCATCGGGTCATCTTCAACAATTAAAATTTTCATAATACGAAGGAAGAAGGAAGAAGGAAGAAGGAAGAAGGAAGATTAGTTAGTTGTTAATATTTTACATGAAATTATACCGAACCAATAACAAATAACCAATAACAACTAACTAATGACTAACTTTTAAAACTTCAACGAATTCGCCGGGCCAAATCCAGGTTTCCGATGCGGGCAAAACTGCTAAACCACTCGTATTTGCCAGGTTAATTAAATTCGCTGAATTTTGGCTGCCGCTAGCAGGTTGAAATTCCCAGACTCCGGCAACTAAATGTAGTTTACCCCAAACATAAGTTTCGCGCCGACCGTGCGATCGCAATTCAGCCTGACACCGAACCCGGACAAACTCCGGCCCCCAAGCATCCGGGGCAAGCCCAGAAATTTTTCTCAAAGCAGGCACAACAAACCGCCAACAGCAGACTAAAGCCGAAACAGGATTTCCCGGCAAACCAAAATAGAGACAATCCGAACTCGAACTCGGCGAATCATCATTTTTTTCACCTCGTTTAAATGCAGCAACAGTTAAAGGTTTCCCCGGCTTAATCGCCACAGAACTAATGTGAACTTTTCCTCCCAAATCCCCCAATATTTTCTCAATATAATCGTAGTCTCCTACCGAGACGCCGCCCGTAGAAAGAACCACATCTGCTGTCGCAACAGCGCGGGATATCGCCTTGTTTAACGCATCTTCATTATCAGGAACAATCCCCAATCGAATCGGCTCAAATCCCATTTGTGCCAACAAAACTGTCAAAGCATACTGATTCGAGTCTACCAGTTTCCCCGGTGCCAAAGGTTCGTCAGGCGATACCAATTCGTCACCAGTAGAAAAAATTGCCACCCGCAGCCGCCGATAAACGGGAACTTGAATGCACTGTGCAGTTGCTAACACCGCCATTTCTGGGGCGTTGATAACTGTACCGGGAGTTAGCAAAGTTGTTCCTGCTTGATAAAAAGCGCCTTTGTGCCTGACAAATGCTTGCGGTTTTTCAGGAGAAACTAAGATAAAAATACGATCGCCCTCTCGCCGCGTATCCTCCTGCATTACCACCGTATCAGCACCCGCTGGCATCACAGCGCCTGTAAAAATTCGCGCCGCTTGCCCCGATTGTACAGTATGTTGAGGCTGATATCCCGCTGGAATGTCTTCAACTATATCAAGTGCGATCGGTTTTTCGGCGCTGCAATTTTCCACATCAGCAAACCGCACCGCGTACCCATCCATTGCTGAATTATCCCAATAAGGAAAATCGAGGGAACCCGTGACGGGTGCAGCCAAAATGCGCCCCGATGCTGCCAGCAAGTCTACAGTTTCTACATCCCGCTGACTGTCTAGGGGTTGTGCCAAATTTAGAACGATCGATTCTGCTTCTTTCACTGACAGCATGACTGTCTCCTTGTATTGATAACACTCCTGATTAACTTTAGCAAAATCTCCATAGACATTGGTGATATAATTTTTTTTTCGGCAGTAAGTCTGATTTTTGCGATGAATTGCTTATGACTATTTCTCGTTTTGTTGTTCGACTAAATTGTTTATCCTTATTCCTAGTGGCGCTGCTGATACTTTTCACTCAACTTTCCGGCTTAAAAGTCAGCGATTTATTCTTTCACCCTTATTTTTCCCCCAATCCCACTGTCGCCTTGTTAACTAGAACATTCCAGATTTTATGTTCTGTACCACTCATTGTTTGTACTTTTACCTATAAATTAGCTCAAAGTATTCAACCGCGCACTTCAGAAAATAGATTTATTCTCTTTTCGGCTTTGTTAACAGGTGGATTTTTACTAAATGAAATTTACAGAATTCATATATATATGGTAGCAGTGGGAATTCCCAAGCTAGGAGTAAGTCTTTTGTACGCCGTTGTTTTGTCCTCCTACGGATGGTTTTTTCGGCGAGAACTACAGTGTACTCCCTACCAAATATTGTTAGCTGGTTTGGGCTTGTTGTTTTTTGCGATCGGCGTGGATTCCCTGCATTTAAAAAGCAATATAATTTCCAGCTTGCTGGAAGGAGTACCTAAATTGTTTAGCGAAATCAACATTGCGTTTTATTATTGGTATGTCTGTAAGTGTTTTCTCCAAAAAGTTTTTTATCAAACTATTAATAGCTAGTTATAAGTAGGTGATATAATGAGCAAAGTGCATAAAAAATATTCCTAAAGTCCTCCTTCCCACATCAATAATATTTACAGCATCTGCATCGTTCGGCATTGATCCGCATTCATATACATTATCTGGCTTAAAAATCCCCAGGCATCCTGATAAAATACCATGATAGCAGTTACCATCAACTTCAACTCGATCGCTCAAATAACCGACGACCAATTTTATCAACTGTGCCGCCAAAACCCCGATGTCAAATTTGAACGCAATGCCAAAGGAGAAATAATCGTCATGTCACCCACAGGAGGAGAAACCGGAAGTTATAACTCAGAAATTAATGCTGATTTTGTGATTTGGAACAGACAAAGTAAACTTGGAATTTGTTTCGATTCTTCAACTTGCTTCCAACTGCCCAGCGGTGCCAATCGTTCTCCCGATGTCTCTTGGATTGAAAAATCAAGATGGGAGGCACTAACTCCCGAACAAAAACAAAAATTTCCACCGATTGCCCCGGATTTTGTCTTAGAGTTAATGTCGCCCACCGATAGCCTAAAAGACACTCAAGACAAAATGGAAGAATACATGAATAACCAAGTAAAACTAGGCTGGTTAATCAACCGCAAAACCCGGAGAGTCGAAATCTATCGCCAAGGACAAGAGAAAGAAGTTTTGGAAAGTCCAACAGAACTGTCAGGAGAAGATATTTTGCCCGGTTTCGTGCTAAGCTTGAAAACACTGTGGCAATAACTAGACATTTTTCATCTATCAGCGTTTATTTGCGTTCATCTGCGGTTAAAAAAATCTTATGGAAACCAATACAGAAACAACATCCCTAACATCCGATTTAGCAGGCTGCTGCCACCATATTAACCAACAGATAATACCATGATAGCAGTTACTATCAACTTCAACTCCATAATTAAAATAACCGACGACCAATTTTATCAACTGTGCCGCGAAAACCCCGATGTCAAATTTGAACGCAACGCCCACGGAGAAATAATCGTTATGTCACCCACAGGAGGAGAAACCGGAAATTATAATTTTGAAATAGCTACTGATTTTGGAATTTGGAACAGACAAAGTAAACTGGGGATTTGTTTCGATTCTTCAACTTGCTTCCAACTGCCCAGCGGTGCCAATCGTTCTCCCGATGTCTCTTGGATTGAAAAATCAAGATGGGAGGCACTAACTCCCGAACAAAAACAAAAATTTCCACCGATTGCCCCGGATTTTGTCTTAGAGTTAATGTCGCCCACCGATAGCCTAAAAGACACTCAAGACAAAATGGAAGAATACATGAATAACCAAGTAAAACTAGGCTGGTTAATCAACCGCAAAACCCGGAGAGTCGAAATCTATCGCCAAGGACAAGAGAAAGAAGTTTTGGAAAGTCCAACAGAACTGTCAGGAGAAGATATTTTGCCCGGTTTCGTGCTAAGCTTGAAAACACTGTGGCAATAACTAGACATCTTTCATCTATCAGCGTTTATTTGCGTTCATCTGCGGTTAAAAAAATCTTATGGAAACCAATACAGAAACCACTGAAACTACTGGCTTAACAGCGGAACAACACAAACAGAAAATGCAGCGCCGCCAAGAAGTGCAATCACAGCGAATCGCTAACTCCTCAAAAGAAAAAGGTTTAATTATAGTCAATACCGGTAACGGCAAAGGCAAAACTACAGCCGCTTTGGGAATGGTTGTGCGATCGCTCGGTCACGGATACCGCGTCGCCATAGTACAATTTATCAAAGGCGCCTGGGAACCCGCAGAAAAAGCCGTTTTTCAAATATGGGAAAATCAGCTCGAATTTCATGCAATGGGAGAAGGTTTTACCTGGGACACGCAAGACCGCGATCGAGATATCGAAACAGCTCAAAAAGCCTGGGAAAAATCCCTAACTTTTATCTGCAATCCCGAATTTAAATTAGTTCTTCTAGATGAAGTCAACATAGCATTAAAACTAGGTTATTTGCAAGTAGAGCAAGTAATCTCCGGGTTAGAAAAAAAACCAGAACAAACCCACATTATTTTAACAGGCAGAGGCGCGCCGGATGCACTAATTGAACGAGCCGATTTGGTGACAGAAATGACATTAGTTAAGCATCCATTCCGAGAACAAGGCATTAAAGCTCAACCAGGTATTGAGTATTAATGTTGTTTGTAGTCAAGACTTTTTCCCCAATCTCAAATTAAAAATGGATCTATGCTGGCAACGTTAAAGTAAAAGTTGACCCCTTGCCAAACTCGCTATTCACCGTAATTTCTCCCCCCAGCATCTGAGAGTATTTCTGCGCTATTGCCAAACCCAAACCCGTACCTCCGTACTTGCGGGTAGTAGAAGCATCAGCTTGCGTAAAAGGTTGAAATAACTTTTCTAGCTGTTCAGGAGTAATCCCAATCCCTGTATCAGTACACTTAAAAATTAACCTTTCAGAATCCCAATCATTCTCGTCATTTTTAATTCTTTCAACGCTGAGTTTAATTGTCCCTTTATGAGTAAACTTAGCTGCGTTGCTCAGTAAATTAAACAAAATTTGAGTCAACTTAATTTGATCTGAATGCAATTCGCCAATATTATTAGGGCAGTCAACATTTAGGCGATTGGCGTTTCGCAAAAATAGCGGTTCAACAGTTCTCGCTACATCTTGAACTGCCTCCGACACGTCAAAAGTCTCTAATTCAAGTTCCGCGTGACCGGCTTCAATCTTCGACAAGTCCAGAATATCATTAATTAATGTTAGTAAAAGCTGGCCTGCATTGTGAATTCTCTCCAAATCCGACACAAAATCTTCTTCGCCCAAATCAAAAGCCTCTTCTTGCAAAATCTCGCTGTAACCGATAATTGCATTCAGAGGAGTTCGCAGTTCGTGGCTCATGTTAGCCAAAAACTGACTTTTAGCCAAACTAGCTGCTTCTGCGGCTTCCTTTGCCTTGTAGAGTTCTACCTCGGCTTGCAAGCGGTCGGTCACGTCGTGAGCCAGCACTAATTCTGCATTTCTGCTATCAAAGATCAGGGCATAAGAAGTAATTTCTACATCAATAATTGTTCCGTTTTTTTTCTTGTGCTGCCACACACCGGCAAAATCAATACCGGCATCTACTTGGGATATATTTTTTAGCAATTTCGGCAACTCTTGGGGGGGACGAATGTCCGCAACGGTCATGTTGAGAAATTCGTCGCGACTGTAGCCGTAGTGGTGGATAGCAGCCTGATTGACGGCTATAAATTCTAGAGTTTCTAAATCGTAAACCCACATTGGATGGGGGTTATTTTTAAACAAAAGTCTGTAGCGTTCTTCCGAGCCTCGCAGTTCAGCTTCGACTTGCTTGCGCTCGGTAATGTCGCGGACAACAGTGCAAATAATCTCGCGGCCGCCGTAGGAAATCACGCTCCCGCTCACTTCTACATCCACGCAGGAACCGTCTCGGCGGCGGTAGAGAACTTCGCCAATTCTGAATTGTTTGTCCGTCAACAGCAACTCGATATTGTTGTCAATTAGGTCTTTAGAGTAAGCGATGATATCGTAAATAGTCAGTTGCTTCATCGCCTCAAGACTGTAATCGAGCAAGTTTCTAAACGCTGTATTAGCTTCCAAAAGGCGTTTGGTTTGAGCGTCCCACAGGAAAATGCAATCTGTAGCTTGCTCGACTACGGCTTGGTAGCGGGCTTTTTCCTCAAGTTGTTCGCTGTCGGCTTGGGCGATCGCACTCAACATTCCGTTGATAGTATGGGCAAGGTCGGACAACTCATCTTCGCCCGTCACCGGTAGTCGCACCGAGAGGTCTTGGCTGCTACTGACGCGCTTCACTGCTTTCGCCAAACCGCTCAAACGAGACAACACCAGACGCTCTAGCAGTAGCAGAGTACAGCCGACCAACCCAACTCCCGCTAACGCTACAGACCCCAGCAGGTACAGCAAACTAATTTGACCTTGCCGATATATTTCTCTGGGAATATCCACCCGCAATAGCAGCGCAGGTTGGTTGTAAATATCGCGGATCAAAGCGTAACCTGCGATCGACTCTTCGCTTAAAGGACGCACCAAAATCGATTTTTTTCCCGACAGTTTCTCCCGCACTTGGTGAAAGTCAGCAGGCAAATGAGGCTCATTAACGCTGTGTACGATCAGTGGCAAGCGAGTAATTTTAGAAAGCTTCGCAATACCAGCAGCATCCAAATTGCGCCCGAATATCAGCGTACCTCGGATCGGGCCGGTGCTTTTAGTCGTGAGAATTGGTCGGGAAGTAATCAGTATCGGCCCTGACGGTAGCAGCAGGATACCAGCAAGGCTGCTTTTGGCGTTGGGGTGCTTCAACAACAGCGGGTCACTGAGAGAAATGCGCCGTTTTAATGCTTCTGGAACAGGCGTTAGTTTCAGCTTTTCGCTGTCTAAACCCGTACCGTAAACTATTTTGCCAGAAGTATTGACAAATACGGCTATATTAACTCTTATATTAGCCAGCCCTTCTGGAATTAAATTGGAGGCAATGAATTCTGAGTTGCGGTTTTGCATGAAAGCGTAGGTGTCATCCCAGGACGACCAGTCGGCAAAGCGCGAGTTGAAGTCGTCGGCAGTTTGCCCGAACACGCTGAGCACTCCCCTGACAACCTGTGTGGCTTCTTGTTCCTCTGCTTTGACCAGGCTGCCCAAGAGGATGCTTGATGAGGCGACATACAGAATGCCAGTCAGTCCAGCGATGGTAATGCCAACTATCGATAGTGTTTTCCGACGCAGTTTCATCTTGCCGTGTGTGTGGTGTCCGTCCGAAATTGTCAACTCAGGAGCAATTTTACTGATGTTTTCTGAGTCCTGACTGCTGCGGCGGGGCCTGTCTGCTACTTTTCCCACACCTGCTGTTTGTGAGCTGCCTTGCAAATACCCAAGATGCGCCGATCGTTGTCGCTGATGGTGGAAATTGGGTAATACTGTTGCAGGTTTACGGAGTAAGGAGAGCGACTGCCGTCGTAACTGTCCACTACTGTTAAATTTAACTGAGTTCGCTCGCTTGTGCCGTAAAAACAGTAAAAAGCAGACCGAGGCAGGTAAAAAGCGCCGACTACCTTACTCTGCCGCATTTCAAATACAAAATATTCTTGTTTAATTTCATCTGGCTTGCTCGACTGGCCGTAGAGGTAAATGCCCTCTGCTAAACCTGTGCTAGCCGAATCGGGCGCAGGATTGGGGGGAGATTGCGACCTGAAAACGCCGGATTTGATGTCCGAGTTCCCAACCAGGCGTGCGGGGAATGCGATGCTGAAATTACCGGGCGAGAGAGCAAGCACGATCGCGATCGCTTGTAAACTTCCTGTCAAGATCAAATAAGTCAAAACCACTCCAGACCCCAAAATTTAAAATAGCTGCCTCGAAGCACCTCTTGTACCAGTTTCAAAAAGCTCGTAGAGAAACCGGGTATCTCGCTTAACGCTGGCTATTAACTTGAATGAACGATCGCCCGCCCGGTTCCTGAACTTAATTCTAAGATTAGTTTTGACAAATTTTGCGCCCGCCCCGATCGCGCGCTCGACCCATCAAATAATACTATTTTAGATTTTAAATTTTAGATTAAAGAATTGAAGAATTTGGTGTGACCTATTCCATAAGGGTTTGGAGTACGGGTCTACAGTTGCATTCTTTTTTTAAACTGGTATAAACTCACATCTTGCACCATTGTTAATAAGCCTTGCACCGCCGGGTTCTGGGGCGCACCCCACTAGAAAATTTACTCTTTGTGAAACAGGCCGTCGGGCTTTTTAAGCGAGAATTGTGCAAGTTGTGAGTATAAAAGTATTTTTCCCAGCCGCGCCAACACATAAAAAAAGTTGAGATTGTGGGCAAAAATCTCAACTTTTTTAGTGACTAACTAGCCAAGTATTCTCGGACTTGAGATTGGCGACGCCGCAAGTGGGCGAGGGCTTGATGTTCTAGCTGCCGCACCCGTTCCCGGCTGAGATTTAACCGTTCTCCGACTTTCGCCAGAGACATTTCTGTGCCGTCTTCCAAACCGAAGCGCAGAATTATCACATCTCGCTGCTGGGGGGTAAGTTCTGATATCAAAGTATCGAGGTCTTGCCGCAGCAATTCCGAGGTAATGTAGTTGTCTGGAGATGCCGTTTCGTCTTCTAAGAGTTCTTGCAGTTCGGTATCTTGATTATCTCCTACCCGCAAGTCCAAAGAAACTGGATGTCTTGCCATCAGCAGGTATTCCCGAATTTGGGAAGGGTGCAGTTCCAAGGCGGCGGCAATTTCCGCAGGGGAGGGAGACCGGCCCAACTGCTGGGTGAGTTCCCGCTGTACCTTTTTGATTTTGTTGAGTTTTTCGGTGATGTGAATTGGCAATCGAATTGTGCGGGCGTGTTGGGCGATCGCGCGGGTAATTGCTTGCCGAATCCACCAGTAGGCATAGGTAGAAAATTTGTATCCCCGCATCGGGTCAAATTTTTCAACTCCTCGTTCTAAACCGAGGGTGCCTTCTTGAATTAAATCCAAGAATTCCATATTGCGTTTCTGGTATTTTTTGGCGATCGCCACTACTAGCCGCAAATTCGCTTCAATCATCTTTTGCTTGGCGCGCCGGCCTAACTGCAATATCCGGTTCAGTTCAGCTTCGGTCAACTCCATTTCGGCAGCCCACTCTTGATTCGTCAGATCCCGCTGCCATTCTTTAGCAAGTGCTTGTTTTGCTTCGATTAATTTCATCATTTGCTGCACCTGCTTCCCGAAAACAATTTCTTCTTCTCGGGTTAGCAGGGGTACGCGACCGATCTCGTGCAGATAGGTACGAACCGTATCCGTTGAGGAGTATGGCCGGCTGCCCATGCGATCGGCTTTCACTGTTTTGTTTTTGGGGGTTGTGGTGGACATGGGTGAGTATTGCACTCCTTGTAACAACAGATAAAAAGTTGGTGATACCCTGTCCCACTTTTGCAAGTGGGATAAAGACTGCGACAGGGGGGATGTTTCCCCTCCTGTTTATCGGTGACGATCGGTAGAAGCTTTTTGTTTGGGATTACTTTTGTGCTGGATTTTCCAGTAATCCCCGTCGATTTTCGGTAGCTCGCTAGCTTTAACGGCTAGTTCAAGGCGAAGTGGAGCAAGAGTTTAGTTTTCTCAATATTATTCCCAATTTTGAGGATCGTAAAGGGTAAAAACCTCTGTCTTAAGGTCAAGATTCTACATTTTTCCTTAAGGTTTTGAATTCCCTGCTAGTTTTAACTGCAACTCAACTTCACAATACTCATGCAAACAGACTCATGCAAACAGACTCATGCAAATCGAGGGCTTTGTTTTGCTCTCTGTTCCATCATCGCTTGAAATTTTCTCGCTGCCTAGATGCTGCGATGCGAGATAACCGAACTCGATCGCCGTATTAGCTACGACTTACGCTTTAAAATATATATTGACATTTTTCTTAGAATATGCTATTGCAACTCGGCTGTGAGTAAGTAAAGGTGTATAAAGGCTGGCTGTTGGGCTGTTTAAGTTGAATTGTGCCGCGATGCTCAACCAGATTTAAGCTTAGGCAAATTTTTTGAAGGTAGGGATGAGGGGTGAGGGGGTGAAAGGGGAAAAGCTTCTGGCTGAAAGCTGGGGGCGAATTTTTTTTGACGTTCGATCGTAATTTCTAATTAAAGAGATTTTAAGGGCGATCGCACTTTGTAGCTCATCTAATTCTCAAGGCTAGATTAAACCCGCAACAAAAACGACTACTCTATATTAAAATTAGCACAAAAGCTCGATCGGGTGCAGCAATGAAAGCTAAAAATTTCCCACAATTAGCATTACTATCGCTGGCGTGTGTCGCCTGTGTGCAAAACCCATTGGCACAAGCACCCGCCGCGTCGCCCGCACCCAATACCTCAACTCCTACGCCAATTCAAACTCCATCCATTTCACATCCTGCTCCAACACCAATAGCACAAGAACCCGCCGCATCGCCCGCACCCAATAATCCAACTCCTACGCCAATTCAGACTCCACCGATTTCACCGCCTACTCAAACACCAACAGCACAAAAAACTCAAATTTCCACACCAATTCCGACTCAAACGAGTTTAGAGGTTGCCCAAAAACCTACAAATTCCCTGCCACCTGCACAAACTTACGACCTGCGCGTTATCAATAGACTACTATGGCGACGGCTGACAAAAATTACCTTTGGTGAAGATAGCATTATAGTGACTATGGTGATTACAAATGGTAGCAAGGAAGTTGTAATGCTTAATGGTAAAGATGGTATGTATCTCTACGACAACTATAACCAACGATATAATTTGTTACCTCCCTCCAATAATACCCAAATTATGATTAAACCAGGCACTACGCTCAAAGGGCAGTTTGTATTCGTAGGTTGGTTACAACCGGAAGCAAATCATTTGCGGATATATTCCACTATAAATTATGAGGGTAACTCTATTCCCCTATTCGACAATATTCCAATTAACAGGTAATTGAGAAATGACAAAGCTAATTAGACTAATTAATACTACGATAATCTCATCATTGCTTTTCGCGACCTCATCCTCTCAGTTGGCTGCCAGTAAATCCGCAAAAGTCGATACGGTTGAATCAGAATCAACAGCAGTTACAACCTTAGAAGTAATACCAATTACTCCTACTACAGTAAAAGTTGAAATTATTGCTCATACCACAGTAAAAGTTGAGAATATCAGCGCGAATCAGAATCAGACTGCCACAGAGGATCAGCTACCAACTCAAATAACAACCGAGACTGTCAAAAAGATTGAAACAGAGTTGAACGCCGAAAAAGTACCGGAAGGCATCAGAATTAATGTGCCAGAAACTATTTTATTTGATTTTGACAAATATAACGTCCGCGCCCAAGCTAAACCCACTCTCATCAAGATAAATCTGCTGCTGAGACATTACAAAAACGCCCAAATATTCATCAACGGACACACCGACAACCACGGGGAAGATTCCTATAATCTCGAACTTTCCCAGAAGCGAGCCGCAGCGGTAAAATATTATTTTATCAACGTTTTCCAGGTGCAGAATACCCGAATGCAAACCAAAGGTTACGGCAAAACTAAACCGATTTCTCCTAATAATAATTTAGACGGCTCAGACAACCCGGTGGGGAGGGAGAAAAACCGCCGCGTTGAATTAATTATTAAAACATAGGAATTAGATTTTTTTACCGCTGATGCACGCAGGTTAACGCTGATAAAGAGGGATTTTATAATGGTTTAATCTGTTGTTAAAATCCTAAATCCATTTTGGCAGCTTCAGCTTCTGCAAATACTTGTTCGTCGGGCATTTCTTGCCAGTCTATATCCCCGATTTCCCTGTAGAATTGCTCGTCGTAAGGACGAGTCTGCACGACTACGGGCATGGGTACGGCGTGTCCCAACACTAATGCTTGCTGTTTGGAGTCGAGTTTTGCCAAAACCGATCGCAAACTCTGCCCTCCCGAAACGCCGGTAAAAATAGCATCGATGTCTTTATCATCGTTTAGCAAAGCAGTAATGCGCGTTCCGACTTGCGACATGACTTCGGCATCAATGCCGGAGGGACGCTGGTCTACAATCAGCAGGGTGACAAAGTATTTTCGCATTTCTCGGGCGATCGTACCGAAAATAGTCGATCGGACGATCGCCGGATCGAGAAAGCGGTGAGCTTCCTCTATGGTAATCACCAAGGGCTGCGGGCGATCGCAAGGATTTTTACTCTGCAAAAACTTCTCAGCTTTCCGCACGTAAGCTTGGTGAATGCGGCGAGTAATCACGTTTGCTGCTAACATATAGGACAGCAAATCCGAGTGGGAACCGAACTCAATTACTACATTTTTTCCACCATCTAAACACTGCAAAACTTCTGTTACATAATTTTTAGGACACCGTTTCCGAATGTATTTCAAATCGTTTAATCGCTCTAACTTCCGCTGCAAAGCCATAATCGAAGACTTATTTCCCCGCTTTTCTTCGCAAAACATTTGGATATCTTCGTTGGTCATTTCCAACAACTTGTTGATCCAACCACTGCCCAACTCATTTCGCAAAATAATCGCATTTTCGATACTAGCTTCCGACAAATTTAACTCGCGCTGCACCAGCGCGATGTCTTCCACCTCAATTTGATCGAAACTCAAAAACAACTCTTGAGCGTCGCGGACTCCCCGGCGTTTTGTCGATTCTGGATCGAGGGTATAAATCTGAATTTTATCGGGAAACAACTGCCGCAAACCTTTAACAGTGCTGAACTGTTTTCCTTCCGAAACAGCTTCCCACCCGTACTCCGAGTGCATATCGAAAATTAAATTAACAGCAGCTTGCTTGCGAATAATTCCCGATAGCAGCAAGCGAGTCAGAAAAGATTTTCCCGTTCCCGACTTGCCAAAAACTCCGTTGCTGCGTTCCACAAATCGGTCTAAATCCAAGCATACAGCAACGTCCATGTCAATCGGTTTGCCGATCGCAAAATTGCGGCGGTACGGGTCATCTTCCCAGCCAAAAACTGCCCGAAAATCGGTTTCTTTGGCATCAAACACCTGGGAAAAGTGGCTGGGAATAGTTTTGACCGGCAGCAACTCAATATCCGCACCGGTTTGTGACTCAAAAGAAGCCAAATTTCCTAAAGCCAACTTGTTCTCGCGGACTCCGCCGTTTTTCGGGTCGAAAATTGCCTGCTGTTTTTCTCGTTCAGCAGTCAACATCAACATCGGCGACAGTTCGATCGTACCGTAGGTGCTGCTACCGGCTAGCACTGCTAGAAGAAAATCGTCGTTGGGATTGGGAGGATTCGATAAAATGCGAGCGCTGGAAGTTCCGAGAGACACGTCGGTGAGCATACAGAAAAAGTGCGATCGCACCCCCCGCACTACTAGAAATTTCCCCACCCTCATATCTTCCACCGAAACGTCGGCGTGCAGCCGCACTTCTAATCCCTTGCTCAGGGAACCTTGAATAACAGAGCCTAACGGTCGATCCATTTTAGATTTTAGATTTTAGATTTTAGATTGTTAATAATCGAGCAATTTTCGCTGGGCGATTTTCAATTTTCTATTTCCGATTGTTAACACTTAACTAATTACCATTCCGATTCTAGTGGCAATTCAAAAAAACTCGGACTCAGATATAGATCCGTCAAATCAGTTTCGCTCAAATAAGCGTCGGTCAAAAATACGCCTTTTAAACTGGCGCCTTTGAGATTAGTACCTTTCAGGTTAGCACCTCTGAGATTAACTCGGAATAAATGAGCATCGCTCAAGTCTGCCTCAGTTAAATCTGCTCCCTCCAAATTTACTCTCATCAAATCTGCTTTTCGGAGGTCAGCTTCGTTTAACTTAGCGCCGCTGAGGTCAGCTTTGGTCAAGTCTACACCTCTCAAGTCTGCCCCGCTCAAGTTAGCGAACAGCAAAGTAGCTCCGGTGAAATCTGTCTCCCTCAAATCGGCATCGCTTAAATTAGCGCCGCTGAGGTCAGCCCTTGTTAAGTCTACACCCCGGAGGTCAGCAGAACTCAAGTTTACTTGGTGTAAAATTGCGCCGCTTAAATCGGCTCCTCTCAAATCTGTTCCCTCCAAATTTGCACCTTTGAGGTAAGCTTTTTTTAAGCTAGCTCTGCTGAGGTCTACATTTTTGAGATTAACCGAACTTAAGTTAGAACCGCTCAAATTAGCTCCGCTTAAATCTGATCCGTTTAAGTCGGCTCCGGTTAAGTTTATCCCTTGCAGCGATACATTGGGAGCAATTAAATAAGCTCCGCCCAGAGCGGGGTCAATGCCTTCTGAAAACAAAGTGTTGTTGCTATAAACAGCTTTCTCCAAAATCGTGCCGCTCAAACTGGCTTCCCTCAAGTCCGCTGCGCTGAGGTTGGCTCCTGCTAAGTTTGCCCGATCGAGTTTTGCGCCAAATAAAATAGCTTTGTATAAGTTTGTCCGCCGCAAATCGGCTCCTTTTAAATCGGCTTCGGTCAAATCTACCATAGCCAGATTTAAGCCGGGGAGCGAAGCATTGGGAGCTAGCAAAAATGCTCCCAATGCACCCGGGTCAATATCCTCGGGAAAGATAGTTCGGTTGTTGTATACAGCCTTGTCTAGAATGGCGCCTCTCAACTGACAACCGCGCAAATCGGCTCCGCTGAGGTTTGCTCTGGTTAAGTTGGCTTCCTGGAGATTTGCTCCAACTAAATTAGCCTTGATCAAACTTGCTTGTTTGAGGTTGGCGCCCGTGAGTTCGGCTCCTACGAGAGTAGCTTCTCGGAGGACAGCATCGGTCAAATTGGCTCTAGTGAGGTTAGCTAAATTGAGAAATGATTCAGCTAAATCCGCCCCGCTGAGATTGGCGCCGGTAAGGTCGGCTTCTATCAGGTCTGCATACCTGAGAATAGCGTCGCTGAGGTTGGTTTCTCGGAGGTCGGTGCCTCTGAGGTTGGCTCCCCGGAGTTCTGCACCGCCGAGGTTGGTGCCTTTGAGGGCTTGTCCCCTGAGGTCGAGTCGGTGCAGAAAGTCACCAACGTTCATTTCCATGTCAATTCACCCTCTCTATTCCGATACTTTGTTCCTAACCTTTGAAATCAAGTTAGATATTCTGAAAGTACCTTTGCTGAGTTCTGGTCAAAACCATTGTAATCATCAATAGCCACAACAGGTGCATCTGGCGGATAGTGTTCTGGAATATCGTCAATGGCTACCCAAGGTGAGTTTTCGGCTTGATTTTGTCGAAGATACTCAAGAACTTCCTGATGTCGCAGATATTTGTGTTGGTGAATATTTTTGGGGTTGAGAAAAGGGGTGAATCCGATAATACGGATAGCGATATCTGGTGAAAACAATGGAGGTATTACCTCGAAGGGAAATATTTCACGCCAATAGGATGAAATTACTACTCGCACATTAGGATAGGAACGAAGGACTTTTTCAAAGTGATTAAGGTCAGCCAAATTAAATTTCATTATATCTGCTTGCAAGCCAGATGTTTCATGTCTTCTATCAGGAATAAGTACAGCATCAATATCTAAAAAAATTAACATTAACTAAAAGTTCTATTTAAGGATTTAATGAATATTAATACTGCTTAATAAGATAAACGTGCATCTACGACGATCTCTCAAGTGTCCGCTGCATCGACTTGTTAGACTGCAACCAACTTTGTTATTAACTGTTTTTCTTGGCGGCTGATTTCTGAGGAAAGGAAGATGCTGGTATCAACAAGTATTGTTCGGAAAACACAGTTTTTCTAAGCTTCTGCGTTCCCCCCTGCTGGGGTAGGGGGGGTTGCCTTCTACCTTCTGCCTTCAGGGAATAGGAGCAAAACTATATATTTTTTGAGGTTCAAGCCGATCGCAAATTCCGACTAATTCCGACAAAAGGAATGTCTCGCGATCGAGCTGGACTTGCAGGGTTTTGAGCGGATCTGCACCGGAGGAAACCATGAATTCTAATTTTTGCAAATCCGACCAGGTGGCTATTTCGCCGAGAATTTGACCGATCGCCTTGACGTAAGGATGGTTTGGATCTTTGTACCAATCGGGGGTTGCGAGTCCGGCTTGGTCGAAGCCGAGGTGAACTATCAGGGAGCTTTCTCCGAAAAGGGCTATTCCCACCGGTCGCGCTTCTTCTTGCAGCAGTAAATCGCGACTTGCTACCAACTGCCGCAGTTTTTCCAGGTGTTCGTACCGATTTTGAATGGCAGCATCTTCGTCTTTTCCTTCTGCTTTCTGGCTTCTATTTTCTGCCTTCAGTTCGCCCCACTGAATCGCCACTGTGATTAAATAAGTTTGCAGCAGCATATGACCGAGTTTTTCGGCTTTTGTTGCCAGATAGATCGAGTTGTAATCTGTGGCTTCAATTAGTAAGGGAACGCGATCGGCTACTTCAATGCCGTAACCTTTCAAACCGGCAATTTTGCGCGGGTTGTTGGTAATCAACCGAATTTTTTGAACTCCCAAATCGTTGAGCATTTGCGCTCCGACGCCGTAGTTCCGCAAGTCGGCGGGAAATCCCAACCGTTCGTTGGCTTCTACGGTATCGAATCCCAAATCTTGCAGGGAGTAAGCTTTTAGTTTATTTACCAATCCAATCCCCCGACCTTCTTGGCGCAAATAAACGATGACGCCAGAACCGACATTTTCGATCATTTTCAGTGCCGCTTGCAGTTGCATTCGGCAGTCGCAGCGCAGGGAACCCAAAGCATCGCCGGTCAGGCATTCGGAATGCACCCGCACCATCACGGGTTTGTCTTTAAATTCTGCCGGGTCGCCCTTGACAATAGCAACGTGTTCTGAGTTGTCTTGAGTGTCGCGGTAGGCGTAAATCATAAACTCGCCGAATTGAGTGGGCAATTTGGCGACGGTTTCGCGGCGGACAAATCGATCGTACTTGAGCCGGTAGCTAATTAAGTCGGCAATACTGATGATTTTTAGGTTGTGGGTTTTGGCGTACTCGATTAATTCCGGCAACCTCGCCATCGAACCGTCGGGGTTTTGAATTTCGCAGATGACGCCGGCAGGATACAGGCCCGCGAGTCTGGCGAGGTCAACCGAGGCCTCGGTGTGACCGGCGCGTTTGAGGACGCCACCGTCGATCGCCCGCAGGGGGAAAATGTGACCGGGACGGCGCAAGTCTTGAGGTTTGGTGTCCGGGTGGATGGCGACTTGGATGGTGCGCGCCCGGTCTTCGGCGGAGATACCGGTACTGACGCCGTTGACTGCATCGATGCTGACGGTGAAGGCAGTTTGGTTGTTGTCAGTATTTTTGCTGACCATGAGGGGCAGTTCCAGGCGATCGAGCCTTTCGCCACTCAAGGCCAGACAAATCAAACCCCTGGCGTTCACGGCCATGAAATTGATGTTGTCGGGGGTGGCGAATTGGGCGGCACAAATCACGTCGCCTTCGTTTTCGCGATTTTCGTCATCGACTACTACCACCATGCGACCTGCTTTGAGGTCTACGAGGGCGCTGTCAATTGAGTCAAATTGAAAGGATTGAGTTGAGGTGTTGTTATTTGTCACTGAGGAGTTCAAGCTATAAACAGTAATGTTATGGAAATAGAATCTATTTTTGATTGTAACCTTTTGTTTCCGGCAGGGCGATTCCCCAGTCCCGATGAGTTTGACAATATTTCTTAACTCATTTACTATAATTATTGCATTTTGTCAACCAAATATCTCCCAAATATTTCATGAGCTTGACTGCTATCGCGAATATTTTAGGTAAACCGTACTTTCAAGCTCCTAATTGCTTAATTTATAACATGAATTGTTTGGAGGCAATGAAGCTGCTGCCCGATCAATTTGTAGATTTAACCGTTACCAGCCCGCCTTATAACATCGGCAAAGAGTACGAAAAATCCTGGGGTTAGATGAGTATTTAAACTGGTGCGAGCAGTGGATAGCGGAGGTTTACCGGGTAACGATCGATCGAGGAGCGTTTTGGCTGAATTTAGGTTATTTGTCAATTCGCGATCGGGCAAAAGCAATTCCGATTTCCTACCTGCTTTGGGACAAAGTGCCTTTTTATCTGATTCAAGAAGTTGTCTGGAACTACCGCGCGGGAGTTGCGGGCAGCAAGTTCTTTTCACCCCGCAATGAAAAGTTTCTCTGGTATGTAAAAAATCCAGATAAGTATACTTTTAATTTAGATGAAGTGCGCGATCCAAATGTGAAATACCCGAATCAGAAAAAGAACGGCAAGATTAAAGTAAATTTAAAAGGCAAAAATCCGACGGATGTTTGGCAGTTCCCAAAAGTTACGTCGGGGAAAAACCGAGCTTCAAAAGAACGCACGCCTCACCCCGCTCAATTTCCTGTTGCTGTTGTCGATCGCATCATCAAGTCTGCATCGAATTTAAACGAAATTGTTTTAGATCCGTTTATGGGTTCCGGGACTACAGCAATTGTGGCTCTGGGTTTGCAGCGACAAGTTATTGGATTTGAAATTAGGGCTGATTACTGTGAGATTGTGGCTAATAGAATCGATATTTTTTTGAGGGACAAGGAACTCATAGAAGCACAGTTATCTTTATTGTAAAGTTGGTAATTGCAGGAATTTAATTTAAATTGTCCCTGAGCGGGAGATCGGTCTCAAGCGATCGCCGCTTAAGACGATCGCACTGCCCAGAACGATCGGCGCGATGGGACAATATTGATATCCAGTCAAATTATCCCAACCATGAATAATTGGCCGAAATTCCTCCCCGATCCTACATCGTGCGCCAGAGGGCTTGCCTTAAGCATTAGCTTTTGGCTGATTCTTTCTGTGCTGCTGCCCAACGCTTACTACTCCTCCGACGGATTTAGCAGCTCTGACTGGGAATCCCCGATCGTACTTGCTTGGTTGTGCCAAATCTTGTTATTTGCTTTCTATCACTGGGGGTTAACCAAGCTTGCAGAGTGGGTGGAAATTCGCCGGCACAATCAGCAACCGCCGACTGTATCGGCTTGGCAGCACTGGAGGGAAGGCGTTATCGCATTTCTCACGCTGCCAGCAGCAATCGTGATGGGAATTCCGGCGATCGCAATTTTTATGCTGCCGCTCAGAAGCTCTTCAGGCGCGCTCATTCCTTTAATTCTAGGAACTGCGATCGCATCTGCTTACCTGTATCACTTCCGCTTTGCAAAGCTGCTTAAAATTATTCTTAAATTCTTAGGGATTTTCTATGCAGACCTTATAAAGATATTTGAACTTTTGTTAGTTCCAGTAGTAACTGGTACTCCGTTTTTTCTGCTAACTATTGCGACGGCAAAAATCCTACCGAAACAGCTACTACCATTAACAACTTTTTTCTTAGTTGTGTGCGTACTGCTGAGTGGAATAGTGGGATATGCAGCTTTGCAGTATTGGTCAGCGCATTTAGTTAATTGGGCAGCGATGTGGTGGCCTGCCGAATCTCCTGGTCAAAGCCGGATTCAAGCTCGCAAAGCCTGGAAACACAACAGGACAGCAACCAGCCAATCTTTTGTTCGGCACACAACCAGTTGGCACTTAGCCGCTAACGACGCTACCAACCTAATTTACCTAAACCTCATAGCAAGCGTACTCGGTGCGATCGCTTTTCTGCTGTTTGGAGAGTCTTCAGAATGGTCAGAAACACAAGAAGAGATTGTAGGATCTGTCGTGGCGCTAGTTTGGGTGGCGCTATGGCATTTCTGGGGGTGGCCTCGCGAAGTAGAAATTGCCACAGGTAAGCCGGAGGCTAAGAAAAAGCGATCGCCCAATTCTAATTCAGGGCCTCCTAATCCGGTAGAACAAGAGCTAAATCAGCTCAAAGCCACAACTGGAATGAATCGGATGAAGCCTGTGAGACGATCGACCCAGCCAACTCCTGAAGTTGCTCAATGGTATGTGTTTCGCAGCGGAGAAGCCAAGGGGCCCTATACCAAATTGCAATTATGGGAGGTTCAGGAAATTACAGCCCGAACCAAAGTGCGCCGCGGGGAAGCCGAGTGGCAGCGCGCGGGTGAAATTCCAGAATTAGCGTCGTACCTCACTCAAAAATAAGACAGTACACGTCACCGCACGTCCATCGGCGCTTAAGACGATCGCGCTGCCCAGAAAGTAGCGCTACTCTTAGAAAAGGGATTTGTGTCAGCGAGACTCCCGGAGATTTTTATGAATATTACTTTGAGTCCTGAGCAGGTGAAATTGATCGAAGCGCAATTAGCACTGGGGCAGTTTACCTCGCCGGAAGAGGTGATTACAAAAGCCCTCCAGACTTTGACTCAAACGCGGAAGCTTTATTGCGAGTGGGTGGAAGAGGTGCGCTCTTCGGTGGAGGAAGCGGAGGCGGAACTATCGCGGGGTGAGGGAATTCCCTTAGAGACTGCGATCGAGCAATTGCAGGAAAAGTTTCGCAAGGCACGAGAGGTTCAGGGATGAACCGATGCTTTGTCTCTCCAACAGCAAGCCGAGACTTGGATGCCATTGGTGATTATTTTGTTGGGCGCAATATTGAGGCTGGGGAGCGATTGCTTCGGGAGTTTGTCAAAAAGTGTGACAACTTAGTCAAATTTCCGAATATGGGGCGCAGTTACGATCGAATTAAGTCGGGACTCCGGGGAGTACCGCTTGATGGCTACATTATCTTTTATCGGGTGGTTGAGAATGGTATCGAAATTTTGCGTGTTATGAGCGGTTTCCAAGAGTTGGAGGCAATGTTTCCGGATGAAAACTGAGCGTTTGGAAGGACGGAACGAGAAGTTGGAAACGCTTTTGTGTCAATCTTATGTAGCCGTCCCATCTTTTGTATCATAACTTTAAGCAGTTAAATAATTCACTCTAAAAACTATTCTCGGCGGGGTTGAACGCTTCTCCACAGCTTTAAATATTCAGGTCGAACAGATTCACCAATCTCGTCAGCTAAACTTCAGGCAAATCGAGTTCGATAATTGACTGCATTGCCCGCATTTTTCCTAAAAAAAAGCCCTCAACTTTGTGAGGGCTTTGCGATGCCAGGAACGAGACTTGAACTCGTGACACGTGGATTTTCAGTCCACTGCTCCCGATCGATTGCTTGAACAGTAACTGCGAAGTCACAACAGCAATTAGGCAATAAATTGAAGGCACGTTGCTACTCCCTCAAAAGCCACTGCAAGATCGGGAATGGCAAGGAGATTAAATTGATAGACCACTAATTTGGGATTTACGCCATCGCTTTTTTTTGTATTATTCTATAATGTTAAAGTCTTTTTTCTTCCTTTATTGTAGGGAATGGTACTGTTGTCATGAATTTTTTCGATGTTTCGATCGCCTTTGTCTGTCAAGCGTTCGGTAGAAAAAGACGATAGGATTCGCTGTCCATCAGAATTCTGAAACCCAGCCACATCAGCACGAAAGGGAAAAACTTGCTCGCATAACGGCTGAGTACCACAGCAATACCAGGTAGATGCGTCAGAGTATAGGACATAAACAGCCAGCAGCAAACAATAAAATAGCAAATTGGTACGATCACAGCCAGATTTTGAATGCTGCTAGTAGCAAATAGGGGAATATAGATGCCAAGATTGTTACCACCGTTAGAAATCGTGACTGCGGAAACGCGATAAGTCTGCGGATCGCGAATTACGTCCCAGAGCGATCGCTGCCGAGAATCAAATCCGCGAAATTTAGAGTTTCTTTTTAGATTATCTGACTTATCTTCGGCTGAATCATCCTTGTTAAGGTTGAGTAAATTATTCAAACCAATGAGTATCGGCAAAATCCCCAGTAGCCCCGTCCAAGTTGAGGGAATTGCTAGCCCCAGTAAGAAACCAACCAGACTTATTGACAGCAATACCGTGAACCCTAGAAGCTCGCCAACCACAATGTGTTTAGGACGAAAAGTACGATTAACCTCACTGAAGAAGGCCGTCAGATAAATGTTGTCGTCAAACGTTGTTGCTACAGCAACAGCCAGTCCGATCTTAATTGTTGCAATTAACCAATCCATTACCATCTCTCACTCAACACCTGTCCGATCGCCGAAACTACAGATTTCTCAACCGCTGTGAAAAATCACCATAATCTCGGTATGATAATGTGAGTATCGCATATTGGGTGTAACAAGCGAGCAAATTTGGTAGTTTATCCGTATCAAGCGGTGCTTTGACTTGAGCCCCCATCTTCAATTCATCCAAGAATGTCCATCACCTGTGTTTATCAAAGGAGTCATTATGATTAGCCGTTTGATTGACCTTCTGCCTAGAGGCGCAGGTCAAAATATCTTACGGTCGCTCAGTTCGGCCACTCGTAGATCGGCCGCCTATCGGTTTGCAGGTCTGTTTTGTATCGGCCTGGTCTTGGTTTTGGTCTTGAGTCTGGCTTTTGACAGTCATGCTGTTGCCGCTTCTGCCTCTGGGAATGTACTCTCCCCTCTAGTAAGTCAGGTAAATCAGACCACACTACCTAAAGACTCAACAATCCGGTTACTGGAAACGGTGGGACTGTTTGTGGGAGGCATCATTTTCTGTATAGTTTTGGATCGCTGGTTCTCTAAACGTTCTGCTCAATCTGGTAACACGCCCTTAGCTGAGCAAGCGCGGCGGCTCAAGCAACTCAAAATCGGTTATCCAGAGGGGATGACAAATCTGGAAGTCCTCCGCGCTCAAGGCTTGCTAGAAAATCGTTTGCGACCCTTTGGGCTGATTGTTACTTGGACCAGCTTCTTATCAGCTTCTGCTCTGATAGAAGCATTAAGCAATGGGACGATCGATTTCTGCGGCGGCGGTGGTACGGCCAGCATCTTCTCGCAAGCAGCAGATCATGTGTTTGTGCGGGTGGCTAAAGAAAAATATACCGCTCCTAAAGGTCAAGCGATTCTGGTACCAGAAGACTCTCCGATTCAGACGCTGGCCGACCTGAAGGGTAAGAAGATTGTTTTTGACAAAGGCTCAAGCGCCCATTACATACTTGTGCGAGCATTGGCAAAAGTGGGACTGGAGTTTAGTGACATTGAGCCAATTTATCTGACCCAGCCACAGGCGCTGCCCCTATTCCGCGCGGGTGAGGTCGATGCTTGGGTGATTTGGGTTCCCTACACGACAACTCAAGCCCGAAGTGCTTATCCAGGGCGCTCGATTGCAGACTTAGAGAGCATCTTTGGTGACAAAGCCTCTTTAGAAGTTCCGACTTATTACTACGCGATTCCAGAGTTGGTACGCGACTATCCCGACTTGCTTAAGGTGATTTTAGAAGAGGTAAATGAAGCGGGAACTTGGGCTAAGAAACAGGAATTAGAAGCTACTAAGCGATTGGCAGAGCACCATGAAATCGATCCATCCATTGTAGAAATTTTACAGCAACGTAGTGCCGAACGCGCTATTATCCCGATCGACGACCAATCGCTCACGGCCCTACAGCACCAGGCAAATATATTTAGAGATTTAGATCTGATTCCTGAGCGCGTGAATGTGAAAGATGGAACCTATAGCTTGCAGACCAAGCAAAACTGGACTTATTAATCTGACAATTATACTCAAGTGTAATTTTTGTCTGATATGACCTATGTTTTTTTTAGCACAAGTCGGTCAAATATTAGCTCTGTCTCGGTTTCGGGGGGGGTTGTCACCTCCCCATCGGCAAACCTACATCTTAATTAGCTGCATTGCCCGCATTTTTCCTAAAAAAAAGCCCTCAACTTTGTGAGGGCTTTGCGATGCCAGGAACGAGACTTGAACTCGTGACACGTGGATTTTCAGTCCACTGCTCTACCAACTGAGCTATCCCGGCTTGTTTTTTCGCGCTTTACTATCTTAGCAGACACATACGGAATTTAGCAAGCACTTTTCTCAATTAATTTTTCGATCGCCCGGAACCGCCCGCCTGTAAGCTAAAGGCTGCAACCTAAAATCCAAGAATCGCAATGGCACAGCAACATCGGGACAGCGAGGGCAAGAGTCTGCTTGTCCTGGGCATAATTTGGCTGCTGGGGGCAATTAGCGATCGCCTCTGGTTTGCCCTCGATCGATCTGTCCCCGCGTGGGATCAGGCAGAATACCTGACTAGCACGCTGAATTACTTGCAGGCGTTGCAGCATCCTCAGTGGTTTTCCGGGGAGTGGTGGACAAACTTCTGGCTGCTTTCGACGAAAATTCCGCCCTTGGCATACATCTTAACGGTTCCCTTTCTTCAGGTTTTCGGTACTGGGGGCGATCGGGCAACCCTCGTTCATCTATTATTTAGTGCAATTCTCCTCGCTTCAGTCTACAGTCTGGGCGTCCAATTATTTAACAGGCAAGTCGCTTTGTGGGCCGCTGCAATTTGCGTTTTGTTACCGGGACTTTATCGGTTCCGCTTGCAATTTTTGCTCGACTATCCCCTCACTGCTGCGATTACTTTTGCTTTCTATTGTCTGACAATGTGGAAGGCTTCTGAAGGAAGAAGGAAGTTCGGCAACGAGCACTGTACGGGATGTAACGGATGTAACGGATGTCAGGAAGAAGGAAGTTCGACAACGGATTTAACGGATGTAACCGATAGAACTCAGTTGGAAGAAGGAACAAAGAAAAAGTATAAATTCTCCCCCTCCCCCACTCCCTCACTCTCCGCGTCATCTTTCTTTTGGGCGATCGCCTTTGGAATTTCTCTCGGTTTATCAATATTAGTTAAACACACTACCGTATTATTTCTGTTTACCCCGATTGTGTGGCTGGCTGTGGGTTCTGTGCGGCGAAAAGCTTGGGGGAGATTAGGTCAATTAACTGGTGCTTTGTTGCTGTCGGTAGCTGTGTTTGGCCCGTGGGCCAAAACCAATTGGCTGTTAATTTTGACCGGGGGAAAACGGGCAACGCTGGATTCTGCGATCGCCGAAGGAGATCCGGGCATCAATACGATCGACGCTTGGATTTACTACGGTGAGCACTTACCCGAACACATTTCTTGGCCTCTGTTACTTATTCCCTTAGTCGGATTGATACTTTATTGGCGTCGCCGGCAAGATAGTTCGTCCATCTTGCATCTCAACTCCTGTCGGTGGCTGGCTGTTTTCTGGGTAGGAGCTTATTTAATTAATTCTCTAAATATCAACAAAGATGACCGATATGTGATACCTTATTTGCCAGTTTTATCTATTTTCTTAGCCTACTGTTTAACGCTGTGGCCTTCTCGGTGGGGGCGACAAATTCGTTGGGGTACAATTGGCTTGGCAATTCTGGCGATGCTGTTCCATATGTGGCCGCTGGGAGGTGCTTTTGGACATAGCTTAGTTCAAATTATCAGTCCCGGCAATTCTAACTATCCTTACTTGGGGAAAGAGTGGCCGCACCGAGAGGTAATTGCAGAAATAATTGATAGGGAACCTTATTTGCAATCTAGTTTAGGCGTGTTGCCTTCGACGCCGGAAATTAACCAGCATAATTTGAATTTTTACGGTGCTTTGGCTAATTTTCAGGTTTACGGGCGGCAGGTGGGAACTAATTTAAAACAAGTGCCGCAAGATGTGCGATCGCTCTCTTGGTTCGTCACAAAAAGTGGCCCGCAAGGTTCGATTCGCGAACGGATTAAAAAAGCTCAAAATGCAGCCGTAACCGCGATTGAAAAAGGTGATAAATTTCAGTTAGAAAAAACTTGGATTTTGCCAGATTATACTAATTTAAATCTTTATCGCAAGCGAGTGCAACCTGTCGAAATACAGCCGTTGAATGAAGCGCGATCGCAAGTACAATTAGATCGAGTTACTGTCGCTGCAAAAGCAGTTCCCGGAGTCGCGCTGCCGGTTACTTATACTTGGTCTGGGTCTTGGCAGCAGTTGCAGTCTGGTTTAGTGTTGGTAACGTGGGAAAATCAGCAGTCTGGCGATATTCCACCGGGACAGACTTTCAGGATTTTACACGATCGCGCGATCGCCCAGGCGACTTTGCATCCGGGGATACTGGAAGCGGATAAATTTGCTGTGGGGTTTCGAGTTGTCGATCGCACGGCGATGCTTCCTCCTGCTAATATTGCACCGGGAACTTACAATCTGCAAGCTACTTATCTAAATCGCAAAACTGGCGAAACTTATCCGATTAATGTGCCGGCAATTAGTGTTAAGATCGAGGCAGAACCTCTGGATATGCGTTCTCAGGCAGAGCATGAAAATGAGGATAATACAGATCAGCCCGAGTTAGATTTGGTGACTCAATTGCGGGCGATGGCGGTTAATTTACCCAAAGGATTGTCCGGTTTAGAACCCGTGTTCGAGCAGATTGGGCGGATCAATCAGTACGATCCAATTCAAGATTATACGGTGCAAGCGGAACAAACCTTAGAATATCGGTTGCAGCAAGAACCAAATAATCTAGAATTGGCTTATGCTTTGGCATTTTCTAGGGTATTGCAGCAGAATGTCGAAAGTGCGATCGCCGCCTTAGAAAAAGTTACCCAACTCGACTCTCAAAACCCATACGCCTATGCTTATCTCGCTTTCGTCCAGCTTTACGGCTGGCATCCCAAAGCCGCTCAAACAGCCTTAAAACCTGCTCTCGCTCTCAACTCCAATCTACCGGAAATTAGAATTTTAAACGGTGTAGCCGCTCTGATGCAAGGTAATCTCCTTCAAGCATGGCAAGATTTGCAATACTTAAAAAAACTAAAAATTTAACAATCCCTTTTATTGTGGCAAGGGCCTCCCGCCTGTGCTTGCGAAGCGGTAAAAAACAGAAAACCAATGAACCAACTCAGAATTGTCTCTCTAATTCCCAGTGCCACCGAAATTGTAGCAGTTTTAGGATTAACGGATGCAATTGTGGGCCGTTCCCACGAATGCGACTATCCCCCAGAAATCCAAAATTTACCTGTTTGCACTCAGCCTAAATTCAATCCCGAAGGAACTAGCAGCGAAATTCACAACCGCGTGACAGAATTGTTGCAAAATGCGCTGAGTGTCTATAAAGTAGAAATAGATACTTTGGAAAAATTGCAGCCGACTCACATTATTACTCAAGCTCAATGTGAAGTCTGTGCTTGTTCTCTGACAGAGGTTGAACAAGCAGTAAGCACGCTGGTAAATAGCAAGCCGGAAATTATTTCTTTGCAGCCGAATCTGCTAGCAGAAATTTGGACGGATATTCAGCGAGTTGCTGATGCTTTGGGCGTAAATGGCAAAAGTGCGATCGATCTTTTGCAATCCCGCATTGATGCTATTACCTCGAAAACACAAGCATCATTTATTCTTACCACAAAAGAAAGACTTCCCAAAGTAGCTTGCATCGAGTGGATTGAGCCTTTGATGGCTGCGGGTAACTGGATTCCCGAATTAGTGGCAATGGCGGGAGGCAATTCGCTGTTTGGAATTGTCGGGGAACATTCCCCTTGGTTAAAATGGGAATCGCTAGTAGAAGCTAATCCCGATGTAATTATTTTCATGCCTTGCGGCTTTGATTTAAACCGCACTCGCAGCGAAGCAATGCAGATAACTAAATACGCAGAATGGCATAATTTGCAAGCAGTAAAAACGGGGAAAGTTTACATTACTGACGGCAATTCTTACTTTAATCGGCCGGGGCCGAGATTGGTTGATTCGTTAGAAATTTTAGCAGAAATTCTCCATCCCGAAATCTTCGATTTTGGCTATCGAGGTAAGAGTTGGCAGCCATTTTTGTAAGTACCTGCAGCTAGCTAAAGCTTTATCTATATAATTCTGAATTGCCTGCCATAAAAATAAGGACACAACAATGTTGTGTCCCTACAGAATATCTATATTTGACCAGATATCAGTAGGGAAACGGCACTGCCGTGTCCGGGCCTTCGCCTTCATTGTGTGCCATAAAAATAAGGACACAACAATGTTGTGTCCCTACAGAATATCTGTATTTCACCAGATATCACTTAATTGCCACTCAGCTCAAATTCGGTTAATTACACATTATCTCTGTAGGAACACCGCACTGCTGTGTCCTTACTTCTGCCGTGTCGGGGACTTCGCCTTCCTTTAACCGAACCTGACATCAATTGATGCAAAAACCGCTAGTCCTACTTGGCATCGGGCGGCATCAAAACCTTGTCAATTACGTGAATCACGCCGTTGCTAGCTTTGATATCAGCTTTCACAACATTAGCGCCGCTGACAGTAACTTTGCCTGCGCTAACAGCCACCTTCAGCGAACTGCCTTCGACACTTTTAACATCGCCGGATTTCAGGCTGGTAGATAAAACCGAACCAGGAACAACGTGGTAAGTTAAAATCTTAGTAAGTTTGGCTTTGTTGGCCGGTTTGAGCAAATCATCAACAGTTCCTTTTGGCAAAGCAGCAAATGCCGCGTCTGTCGGTGCAAAAACAGTGAAAGGGCCTTTTCCTTGTAAAGTTGTCACCAAACCTGCTGCTCCCAAAGCCTTCGTCAGCGTCTTGAATTGAGCGTCGCCAGATGCAATAGCAACAATATCCTTAGTAGCGGAAGTTGGTGCCGGTGAAGCGCCAGTTGGTGCCGGTGAAGCGCCATTTGGTGTTGGTGAAGCAGCGGTTTTCACCTTTCCTGGAACTTGTGGAGTTTGAGTTGCATTAGCAACATTGGTGTTGGAGGTGATGTGAGCCCAAGCCGGGAAACCGATTAGCGCGCTAGCGCCGATTATTCCTGCGAAACCTGTCAGTTGTTTCATCCAGCTAGGTAAATTTTGATTTTTCATTTCGCTTGCATTTCCTTATGAGATAAAACAGTGAACATGAATTGTTATGTTAGCCAAATCTCGACAAAAAGCAAGGTTGCCAGAGGCTAAGATAGAGAGAAAATTGTCTTGCATCCCCGATCGACCAAAACTTCCTTACTATAACGCAAGCTGAGAAATCGGGCATCAACCGCTAAATCTGTAACTCAAAACCTCAATCACCGAACCAGTTTGGGGTAAGTCAGCAGATTTGATCGAAATCGTGTCATTATTCAATCGGCGCACCGGCGTACCATCCATCAGCGCCAAAAATTCATCTAGCGGCACTAAATCGCACGCAGCAGCATCGGCGGCTTGGGTTTTGAAATGTGTCGGAATCACCATCTTCGGTTTGAGAAGTTGCAAAGTTTGCTTCGCTTCCGCCGGAGTGTAAGCTTTCGGCCCTCCGCCCACGGGAATTAGCACTACATCCGGCCGCCCGATCAAAATTTGTTCTTCAATGCCGATCGGGCCAGCAACTCCGCCCAAGTGTAAAATCTTAACGCCCGCTTGCTGCCACAGCCAAGCCACATTGACCCCAAATCGCCGTCCTCCCTCACGGTCTTTTTCCGTCCGAATCCCTTGAATCCGCAGTCCGTTAGACCTGTAAGCGCCCGGTTCGTACAAAAGGCCGGGATTGCCCGCAAATCCGTCGATCGCCCCTTCATCGAGCAACCGGCTGCTAATCAGAATCAAATCTGTTGGCACTTTAGGAGAGCGATAGCCTGCGGTACAGCCCAGGGGGCGAAAAGGATTCACCAGCACCCTCGCACCGCCTCCGGCGAACAAGAAGCAAGTGTGGCCCAACCACTGAACCGACAAAGAATCAGCAGTTTGAGCTTGATAGCTTTCCCATCCAGATGGTAAACCAGTTGCTAAAGCTGCTAGCAAACCCGTCTGTGCGTAACGTATTAATTGTCGCCGTTTCATCTTGTGGTTGGGGTTGTCGGGTGTTGGTCGTTTGTTGTTATACCATAAATCCATGAAAAAACTATATATTCAATTTGTTGAATCTTTCAGAATCAGATCGATCGCCCTGACAAGTTACCCGAAATCAGGACACGGCAGTGCCGTTTCCCTACAATTAGTCGGGTGATGTTTTGGGGTAGGGACACGGCAATGCCGTGTCCGACCTTGCCGGGTTATCGATGGTTATATCCGATCGCACTTTTTACGCAATCCAAAAAAGCTCTAAAGTCTTTCCAAGAAATTTCGCAATAATTGCTTTCCCGAAGTCGTCAAAATACTTTCCGGGTGAAATTGTACACCTTCAATGTGCGGATATTCGCGGTGCCGCACGCCCATAATAGTTCCGTCTTCAACCCAAGCCGTAATTTCCAAAACTTCTGGACAACTCTGCTTTTCAATTACCAAACTGTGATAGCGAGTTGCAATCATCGGCGATTCCACGCCCTGAAAAACTCCGACTCCTGCGTGTTCTACCTGAGAAGTTTTGCCGTGCATCAACACGGGTGCAGAAACAATTTTGCCGCCAAATACTTGACCGATACTTTGATGTCCGAGACACACGCCTAAAATTGGCAGAGTCGGCCCCAATTCTTTGATTAATTCCAGAGAAATTCCCGCATCTTCCGGCCGTCCCGGCCCTGGAGAAATCACCACTGCGGCAGGCTGCAATTGGCGAATTTGTGCTAAGGAAATTTGGTCGTTGCGGTAGACTTGCACTTCGCTGGCTACCGGCAACTCAGCACCCAGTTCTCCGAGATACTGTACCAAATTGTATGTAAAACTGTCGTAGTTATCGATGACTATAATCACGGGTTAAGTTAGATTTTAGGTTTTAGATTTTAGATTTTAGATTGACTCGCTCCCTGAAAGCAAGGGTTTGAAGATTTTAGATAGATGCCGAAAATAAAAATAGCTGCAATATAGACGAATAAAACTAAAAATCTCAAATTGCTCATCTAAAACCTAAAATTTTCTGGGTCTAATAAGTTACTGACGGGCGATCGCAATTTGAACGACTGCCCACAAAGGAGGAAGCAGAAGTGCAGTACCGACGATGATCGCAGCCATTGCCGATACCAGAACCGCTCCGGCACCGCAGTCTTTGGCAATTTTGGCTAGTTCGTGGTAAGATTGCCCGACTGTCAAGTCTACCACCGATTCGATCGCCGTATTCAAAAGTTCCATGGCTAAAACTATGCCAATGGTGACGCCGATCACAGATATTTCTACAGGTTTGAGTTGCAAAAATAGCCCGAGTCCGATCGCCAATGTTCCTATAATTGTGTGAATCCGAAAATTGCGCTGAGTTTCAAAAGCATAACTCAGACCCCCCCAAGCGTATCTAAAACTCGTAGCTAAGCTAGATGCGATTTTCCAGGACAGCTCTCGGTTGTATTTCAAGGCTTTTTTAGACTCGTGGACTGTCTGGCTAGAAGAGTCTGGAGGCATGGGCAGAAACTGTGCGATTTTTGATGAAATTGACGGTCTATCTAGTGTCATAAATAACCAACTTTAAGTTACAGAGATGAATGAAAGCTAGACTTTTTAAATTGACTTAATCAAGTCTAGGTAACTTTCCTAAGTTTTTACTAAAGTTTTGGTTTAATTTCAGAAAGTTATGTTGGGCTTGACATGATTTGTTAAATAACCATCAACTTCAGTTATGCTGTTTGGATCGCAAGACCGATCGCCCGCAGCAATGTTTCTTGTCGATCGAGCATTTGAGTCAGACTTTCTTCATCCGGGTGATCCCAGCCCAAAAGATGCAGAAAACCGTGGGCTGCCAGCCAAGCTAGTTCGGTCTTCAGGGGATGTCCTTGCTGCTGGGCTTGTCGCTGAGCTGTATCGATCGAGATGACGATATCACCCAAGTATAGGGGTTCAGATGACTGCATTTCTTCTAGCTGAGGACAGTCTACCTCTAAAGCTGCGAAAGCTAGTACATCCGTCGATCGATCGAGCTGGCGGTACTGGAGGTTGAGGGCTTGCATCTCCGTATCGGCGGTTAAACGCAGACTGACTTCGTAGCCCGGGGCCGCTGGCACATCCGCCGCCTGGTTTTCCAGCCAAACGCTAAACCAATTTTCCCAGGTTTGGGCCCAAATCTCCCCGCTGGCTGCAATCTCAGGGAGGCTGGAAGCGTCGGCTGACTGCTGGGCGAGCCCGTAACAGTCTTCGACGTTCACCTCTAGTAACATTTTTTTGATCTCCTGTCAAGGAATATATTCAATTTTTTTACAAATTCCAATTGCGCGATCGAACGGCAGGGGATTTTGCTGTTGCTGGAAAGATACAGTAATCTGTTAGAGATTGCAACAGGCAGGCAGAACAATCAGCTTAACTCCCTATTTGTGAAAGATGAAAATAGACATCGAAATTAGAGGCTGATTGTTGGCATCCCCGATTAAGAATTGAAATAGCGATCGAGAAAAGCCAAACCGACGAGTACGCCTAAAAGTCCGATCGCTGTCAAAGCAAAATGAAACAGAGAAGTCGCCCGCTTGCGAACCATGTTCCGCATCGCCAGCTTGACATAACTCGGTGGAGGTGCATTGTTTGTCGGTGCAGCCGGGGTTTCGGCGGACTCTTCGGAGGCGGGAATTGCTGAGGGAGGTTGACTCATAACGGTTAGTTTAGAAGGTTAATAGAGGGACTGTTGAGGACAGGCTCGTCCCGATGTTAACAAATATGTAACGTTTTGTGTAGGTGTTTTGAGTTTTTCGATCGCCGCGGGCCCCTTGAACGGGGATTATACCAACAGATTAATGTGCGATCGGGCTGATTATCAATTCGATATTTTATTTTCATCTTCAGATACACAAGGATAAATTAAATTCCCGATCCGTGTTCCTCAGCGCTTTAACAAAAATTTTTAAATTGTCAAGTCGCACGATCGAGCGACACTCACTTGAGTTAACTCAAACGAGTGTCACCAGAAAAAGCGACTGTTAAGCAACCGCGACGGGCAGTTATTCATAGATATAGCCACGGAAAAACAGAAACAAAATTTTCCGGCTAAAGACCAAACCACAAACTTAAATTACTCTGACAAAAACATGGAAGTTTCCACCTTTGAAATCCTCACAAAGCCGATCGCACCTCCGATTGGTGGCCTTGAGGCTGTTGCTCGCCGAGTCGTTCAGGGATACTTTCTCACCATCTCCAATCTCGAAGCGATCGACTTGCGATATCGGATTGAGTTTACCGTTAGCTTACCCGTGCCGGCAGATCCTAATAAAATCTTGCTCAACAACGCTTTCTTAGTTGTTGACGTTGAAGGCAATAACACTTCTGTAACTCTGACTCAGCAGCCGGGAAAACCGAAGGTATATCGAGGATTTTTCACAATACCCGCTCACAAAACTGCATCTGTTGAATTGTTGCCAATTCTGCCAGGAAGTTTGACCCCAGGTTTGTTAGAAGTGCGCGGATATGTCTCCTTGTTTTTGCCGCCGCGCCGAAGCTTTCCGATCCCTGTACCGCAAAGCGAAAAACCAGTCAAGGTATTATTGAATCCCGAAATTCGCGGTACTTTCTTGCCGAATGAGTTCTCGCCACTAGCAGCTAAAGCTCCACTAGACTTCGATCAAATTAATTACACTTTAGCGATCGCCAGTGGAAAAGCCTTGAACGAGATTCCTCCTGAACCTGGCCAACCAATCATCATCCATTTGCCAATTGTTGCGCCGATTTTGGAAGAGTTGCGCAACGGTACTTTGGACTTGCCTAGTTTGGACGCTGACAATTCAGAAAAAGCTCAAATGCTAGTGCAACTGCTGGCCCAAATCGATACCAACGATATCAATTTGCAAGAGCTAAATACAGTGATGGACAAATTTGATATTCCTGTCAGAATGTCTCGCAGCTAGAACTGTTAAAGGGTAAGTAACTGTAAGGTGGGCAAGACCCACCTTACGTTTGATTACGTTTAATTACGCCCACTTATACACTCACTGAGCTTTATTCAAATGTCGAACTCATTTAAATTTCAGCCTGTTTCTTTTAGTTGGGTGGCTGTTCATCCGCAGCCCAAAGGTGTTGTTCAATTTATTGGTGGAACTTTTTTTGGTAGTTTGCCAACTCTGTTTTATCGATATTTTTTACAGCAGTTATTTGAAGAAGGTTATACCGTAGTTGCTTTGCCATTTAGATTTACTTTTCGTCACTGGCCGATCGCTATTGGGTTATTAAAAGAGCAGGAGATACTGAGAACAGAACTGACCGAGATTGCTCAAAGATTAGGCTATGAAAGCGAAATTTATCAAGAACCATCGAGTTATTTTTGGGTTGGTCACAGTCTGGGATGCAAGTACATTGCTCTTTTAGAATTTTTAAGCGACGATCGGTATCCAAATATTGTGGATAAATTCTGCGATCGCCCGGACTGCGAACAGATTCACAGCTTAATCGAAAACCTGGGCATCGACAGACCTTCAATTAAAAGCCAGCCGTCCTTATTAATTGCTCCTGATATCAGCAATACAGAGAGCGCTATTCCAGTGCGATCGCTAGCACAATTGTTAGACAAATTCCGCTTAGGAGTGCTACCAACCAGAGAACAAACTCAATGCTTTATTGCTAATAGTTCTTTGTTTAATTTGACTGCAATAATTTCTTTCGAGCGAGATGATATTGCTGGTTCTACCAATGATATCAACAAAAGTATAGAACAACAAAAAATGAGCGATGTACTTTGGCTCATACAACAGCTAAGTAATAGAAAATTGCCCTTATTGAGCCAGGAAATAGAAGGCAAACATTTAGAGCCTGTTGGCATCAAAATCGGTAATTATATTGTTGACCTCAATCCTTGGGATAAATTCATCAAGCCTCTGAAAAGCCGATTTCTTGAATATTGGTCTGTTCATTTTTTAGATGCTTTGAAAAAGCGGTTAGACGCTTAACTATCAGTTGTTATTTGCGATCGCCCTTTCAACCCTCTCTCCTCCAACAAAGCATCCGCCCAAGCAGCATCTGATTCTGAAAGCGCAGGTACGGGTGCGGCGGTGTAATCTATTCTAAAGTCATAGGCGGCGCGATCGTAAACCCCATTTAATAACCCTTGTAAATCTACAATTGGTTCTGCATCGCCTGCGCGCAAAGGCAATGGAAACGCAGGAATCATATCGGGTAAATTGAAAAGGTACAAATCCGCCCAAGGCCTTTGATTTCCGCGACTCACTAAAATCCGATAATTTGCCTCAATATCGTTATCAAAAACTAACATGGGTTGGTAACTTCGCAGCAAGTCAATCTCAATCATATGAGTCCGACTACCAAACACCTTTTCTCGCTTTGCTTCATACATTTCTCGCCCTTTGCCAGGGCGCTTATTGGCTGGTGACAGCAATTCAATCACTGTCACAACTTCCCTAGTTGCTGTATCTCGTATCTCTAAATATGCTTCCCTAAATTCCACAGGTACTGGCAGTCTTACTTTCAAAGCTGTCACAGGCGGTGCGGCAACTGCAACATTAGAAGAAGTAGGGTTGGTTGGACTAGGAGAACGCTGCACAGTGACATCAGGAATCCCCACTAATAGGGAATTGTCCCCGCTAAGCTCATAAACTCTTTTTTCAATATCGACGATATATTTTGGCAGCAACTGCGGCACTAATGATTCAAAAATGCTACTAATTAGCAAGTGATGTACTTGAGGCCACAATTCAGGACTTTCTAAATAAGGATTCATCCCTGGAAACGGATTAGGCATTAATCTAGCTCCTGTTAATTTACCTACTTGTATTATCCCCTTAACGCTCTGTCCCGCAACAGAGAATCGGCCCAAACAGCATCCGTTTCTGACAGCGGGGGCACTGCATCGGCTGTGTAATCAATTTCAAAATCATAACCTGCGCGATCGTATACTTGATTAATCAGCGCCTGTAAATCCAGAACAGGCTCTACATCTTCTGGACGCAAAGGCAAGGGAAATGCAGGAATTGTATCGGGAAGGTTAAATAAGTATAAATCTGCGATCGGGCGTTGATTGCTGCGGCTGACTAAAACGCGGCAGTCGCTTTTATGGGAATGTCCGAAAACTGGCAAAGGTTCCCCACCCCGCAACAAGTCTATTTCGACTAAATGGGTACTGCTATCAAATATTTTATTTCGCTTATTGTCATACTTTTCTCGACCTTCCCCCCGGCGTTTATTTGCAGGCGAAAGCACTTCAAGAACCGTGACAACTTCCTTGGTTGCCATATCGATTACTTCTAAATATCCTTCCCTAAATTCTTCCGACACTGGGATTCTCACTTTTAAAGGCTGCACAGTTCGGGAAGCGACGGCGACAGCATTAGATGCGATGATCGCACTTGCGGGACGGCGTTTCTGTTGGATAGAGACATCAGGAATCGCTACTAATAGAGAATTTTCACCTTTGATTTCGTAAATTCGCTTTTCAATAGCGACGCGGTATTTAGGGCGCAATTGCGGAGTTAACGACTCCTTAATCACACTAATCAGTAAATGATGGACTTCTGGCCAAAAATCAGGATGTTCTAAATAAGGATTCATCCCCGGAAATGGATTAGGCATGAGCGTACTTCCCGTTTACCACTACTATTTTATCAGCTCCATTAGAAAAACGCAGACAATATCAAAATATCATCTGCGTTAATCCGCGTGCATCTGCGATTAAAATTCCCTAAAAATCGCCGTAACTACTAATAGCCCCCTGCAACCTCCCAATCACTTCATCAACCGAAATCGCCCCCAACTCCCCAGAAGCCCGAGTCCGAATATTCAAACTATTCGCCTCAACTTCCTTCGCACCCACAACACCCATCACCGGAATTTTATCCTTCTCAGCATTGCGAATTAACTTGCCCAAACGCTCGCTATTCTCATCAGCTTCAGCGCGGATATTTAGCGCTTTCATCTTAGCCGCTACTTCCTTAGCAAACGGCAAAAACTCGGCGCTGACAGGCAACAACCGCACCTGAATCGGCGCTAACCACAGCGGAAAATCGCCCGCATACTGCTCGATCAAAATTCCGATCAAGCGTTCCAAAGAACCGAAAGGAGCGCGGTGAATCATCACCGGACGCTTGCGAGTGCCGTCTTCAGCGACGTATTCCAAATCAAAACGTTCTGGCAAATTGTAATCTACCTGAACAGTTCCTAATTGCCATTCTCTATCCAAGACATCTTGGAAAATGAAATCGAGTTTTGGGCCGTAAAAAGCCGCCTCCCCAATTCCCTCAAAATAATTCATTCCCAAAGTTTCTACCGCGCGGCGGATTGCACCTTGAGCCTTTTCCCAAGCTTCATCGGAACCAATGTATTTCTCTAAATTGTTCGGATCGCGGAAACTCAAACGCGCCTTAAAGTTTTTCAGTTGCAGACTCTTGAAGACAGACAGAATCAAATCCACCACATTCAAGAATTCCTGATCCAACTGTTCCGGCGTGACAAATAAGTGGGAATCATCCACCGTAAAGCCGCGCACCCGCGTTAAACCGCCCAATTCTCCCGATTGTTCGTAGCGGTAAACTGTGCCGAATTCCGCTAAGCGCATCGGCAATTCGCGATAGGAACGCAATTCGCTTTTGTAAATTTGAATGTGAAAAGGGCAGTTCATAGGTTTCATCACAAAACCCTGTTCGTTTGCTGCCGCTTCCTCATCTTCTGCCATCAGCGGAAACATATCTTCTTTGTATTTCTGCCAGTGGCCGGAAATTTTGAACAAATCGACTCGGGCGATGTGCGGAGTCACCACTTGCAAATAGCCGCGCTTGATTTGTTCTTGTTTCAAGTAATCTTCTAAAATACTTCTCAAAACAGTGCCTTTTGGCGTCCACAAAGGCAAACCCGGGCCCACCGGATCGGCAAAGATAAACAAGCCTAATTCTTTGCCTAATTTGCGGTGATCGCGTCTTAATGCTTCTTCTTTGCGGTGTTTGTATGCTGCTAATTGTTCGGGAGTTTCCCAAGCTGTGCCGTAAATGCGCTGCAACTGAGCTTTGGTTTCGTCGCCGCGCCAGTAAGCGCCTGCTAGGCTTTCTAGCTCGATCGCCCTCGCATTCAATTCACTGGTATTATCCAAGTGAGGCCCGGCGCACAAATCCCACCATTCGTCACCCAAATGGTAAAGAGTAATCGGTTCGATCAAACCTTCTAAAATTTCTAATTTGTAAGGTTCGTTAATCTCCTTAATTCTGCGTTCCGCTTCCTCGCGGCTGACTTCTTCGCGAATTACAGGCAATTTACGGTTGATGATTTTGATCATCTCTTTTTTAATGGCTTTTAAATCCTGTTCCGTAAAAGGTTCGGGAGTGTCAAAGTCATAATAGAAACCGTTTTCAATCCAAGGGCCGATCGTCACTTGCGCCTTGGGAAACAACTTCTGCACCGCCATCGCCATAACGTGGGAGGTGGTGTGGCGAATTTTTTTTAGTGCCTCCGACTCACTCGTGCGGGGCAACTCAATCTTAACGGACTCTTCTGGAGCGGACATGGATTCTGAGCTAGACATCGGCTGAATTAGCAATTAATTTAGTTGCAGTTGCTTCTATCTTACTCAGATTGGGACAGCAAGCGCCGACTTCCGGCTGGGGTACACTCCTGGAAATTAGTGATTCTGGGCATTGGGCATTGGGCATTGGGCATTGGGCTGGGCATAGTTTTTTTCTTCCTTCTTCCTTCTTCCTTCTTCCTTCTTCCTTCTGCTATGAGCTGTCGCTAGCGAGTCTGAGCGGATATTTAGCAAAATTTTGGGATTGCAAATCAAAAATCGCTGCTGACATTGTTAAATTTGTTCAAACTCATTGGCTAATTGTTGTTAAATTTTTGAATGTTTGTTAAAAATATGTTACAATTTGTAAAGACCGTCTAAGACTATAATAGATAAATAACCCATTTTTGATCCATGCTTAATTCCAACTTGCCCGAATCAGAATTGCTCAAAGCGTTACTGGAACCGCTGTTAGAGGATTTCAATTACTGGTTCGACCGATCGGCAAAGCTCTTAGAAACTGAGGAAATACCCTTTCTCAGCGGCGAAGATCAATCTGACTTGCTGGCGCGAGTCAAACAGGCTCAGCAAGAAGTAGGCGCGGCTAAAGCTCTATTTCAAGCAACAGCAGGTCAAGTTGGCATTGAAACCGCAGCACTGATGCCGTGGCACAGACTGCTCGCCGAATGCTGGCAAGTATCGGCGCGCTTTCGCTCATTGCAGTCAGCTCCCCCAGGAAAATAAGGAAGCGAATTTAAGTTAAACTTGCACTCAAATCCCAAACTTGTGGAAATGTGTTGGCTGACTTGACAACCTCAAACAGATTTCCAGTTAATAAGTTATTACTTGCTGAAACACATTTGTAAATTGCTGTGTGGCTGTTTAGCCCGGAGGAGAAAATAATGTTGCACCTGCTTTATATTTTAGCTTTTACCGTTCTTGCCTTTCTGGCAGTCGGTAACTTAATCCGCAGTCTCGTCACCGTAGGTATGGAGTCCCAGCGCCCTCAACAATTCAGGGCAAATAATCCCTACCCATCCTATCCTCGCTCTCAATCTGTACCGCATCCAGAACTTTTAGACGAACACGGCAACATTGTCAATGAGCCACTGTTAGTGATGCGTTCGCTGACTGTCCAAGACGCCCGCGAACAATTAGATGCTCTCTACAAATCATCTCCGGGCGGCAACGACGAAGGGGGCGAACTAGCCTGATACAACCACAGCCGCAGCATTTATACTCAGGCGCGATGCCTCAAAAAAAAAAATAGGACTTACACGCTCGGTGTCAGAAGCCCGGTTTATTCATACATTGTGGGTAAAAACCGGGTTTATTGGGATAAGTCCTCAAAATAATTGGTCGTTAGTTTTTAACTAATAGCCAATTACTTGTGCTTTTATAAAGTTTAATTACCAAGTAGCTCGATCGCCAAAAACCTATACCGATCGCACTGATATCAAATAGCTCAAGAATAGTATAATGCAAGAGATCCGCAAGCGGTGCCTAACAAGTCTGAATGGTGAGAGTGCTAACGCCCGAATCGAAGCCTGAATAGATGAGTTGGCGTCAAAACCTAGAGGTAAAAACAGGTGACTTTGGGATGAACTCAAGGTCTGGGAGGCATACCTCTGCTTAGATTCGTCTAAATGATATGGCTAGCATGATATGACTTAAACAGTCGTGTTATGAAGCATAAATGTATCAGATACTGAAAAGGGATCGCTCTAAACCTCCTATCGATCCTGTTTTGTCATCGGCAAAAATGCACGTTTAAGGCTAGATGATCGTCCCTATTTCGCTACTGGCAGAACTTCTGCAAGCTTTGCCCCAACTGCGGGCACAAATTTATTTCAAATCTTCCATGACAGCCCTGTCTCACGCGATGGAAGACTTGGTTTTGGCGGGTTCCGACGCACCGCTAGTCATTGCAAGCTTTCAGCGAGAGCGCTTCTACCGCCAGGAAGCTCACCGTTACCGACGAATTGCCTCACGTTCCTCTCAGGTATACGTGCTGGCAGCACCGGAAACAGACTTTAAAAATGCTTCGGAGTGTCACGAAACTGTGGCTTTTGCACCGGAGGACGGATTAAGTAAAGAGTGGCACTTAGTGGTGCTGGGGCAACACTACTCAACTTGCCTGATTTGTCATGAAAAAATTGTGCCGATCGACAATCAGGACGATCGCGGGCCAATGTTGATGGATCAAGCTCGCAGATTTGAAGGAATTTGGACGTTCGATCGCGAGGTAACCTCCAAAGCTGCCGCATTGTTGCTCGATAGAATTGTCCAATATCGCCCGGAATTGGCCGAAAAGATCGATCGAGCGCGAACTACTTACAAGCTACTCAAAACACCGAAAAAAACGAGGAAATCCGCCACCTCCAAAGCCGCCAAACCCGACATAAGTGCGCCAAAAAACTCAACAATTCCCAATCCCCAATTGAGCGACGCTTTTACCGAACGCTTAGTAACCTACTTGCAAGCAGGCCAGCACAAACTGCTCAAAGCATACAGCGCGATCGCCGCTCAGGAACGCAAAGAACGCCTCGTAAACTTAATTACCACGGCAATGCGGCAGTCTCTCAACCCGCAAGAAATCGTCGAAGTCGCAGTGCAAGAACTGGGAACTGCCCTGTCGGCAAGCCGGTGTTTGATTTATCGGTGCAAGGCCACAGATGTGGCGGTCAAAATCGATCGCGAGTTTTTGGCTCCGGGCGCTAGTTCCATGCTGGATCAGACTTGGCTGTTGCAGGAAAATCAAATATGGAGCGACGCGGTGGCGCGGCAAGAGCGAGTTTACATCCAAGACACAGCACAACACCCGCTGATTGTCAATACAAAATCCCTCAGGGAAACTGTAAAAAATTGGAAAATTGTTTCTTGGTTAATGGTGCCAGTGCTTTATCAGGGGCGAGTTTTGGGCATGGTGGAAATGCACCAGTGCCGAGCGGTTTTGCCTTGGGAAGAAGACGAAATTTCTTTAGTAGAGGCGATCGCCACCCAACTCGGAGCAGCCTTAATTCAAGCAGAAACCTACGCTCATTTAGAAGAACTCAACCAACAATTAGAAGCATTAGACCGCACTCGCAGCAATCTAATTGCCATCACCGGACACGAACTCCGCACTCCACTTTCTACAATTCAAGTTTGTTTGGAAAGTTTGAGTTCCGAACCGGATATGCCCGCAGAGTTGCGGCAAATCATGTTAGAAACTGCCCTCGGCGATGCCGATCGAATGCGAAAACTCGTGCAGGATTTCTTAACTCTTTCTCACTTAGAAAGCGGGCGAGTTCAATGGAATGTAGAATCGCTGACGCTGCAAGAATGCGTTGATTTAGCCCTCAGCAGCGTGCGATCGCGCACGGTCGATCGACAGTTACCGGAAATTATCGCCGAAGTGTCGGCAGAATTGCCTTTAGTGCAAGCTGACGGAGAGTGGTTGGTGGAGGTGCTCTCCAAACTGCTAGACAACGCTTGCAAGTTCACCACACCTCAGGGAAGCGTGACAGTGCGAGCGAAATACAACGGTTCTCGGATGGTGGAAGTGCTGGTATCGGATACGGGGAGGGGAATCGAGGCGAATAGTTTAAAAGTAGTGTTCGATCGATTTTATCAAGAAGAAGGAGCGCTGCGCCGCAGTGCCGGCGGTACCGGTTTGGGATTGGCAATTTGCAAGCAGATTGTTGCCGGCTGGGGAGGCAAAATTTGGGTAGATTCCCCTGGAAAAGATAGAGGGAGTGAATTTCATTTCACTATTCCCACTGTTTAGCTCGATGATATCAAACTTACCCAAGATTGTCAATAAATTTTTAGGAAAGCTTCCAAGCGTCAGATGCTCCTGTTCTGAGTACATTGGGAAATAGAGTTGATGCGGGAAATGCCTAAAGATGCACCTAAAATTAGACACGATAATTACCAAAAATCCCAACGGAATTGACAGAAAAAATTAGACAAGTTTGATAGCTTATATCAATTCCGGCTGCACCGGAATGATACAGAGGACACGGCAGTGCCGTTTCCCTACAATTGATCGTGGTAGGGAAACGGCACTGCCGTGTCCTCCGTTTATATCATTCCGATGCTAACGGAAACGATATTATCTGTCACTGAATTTGAGATAAATATCAGCAGGATTGGGGGAAAATTTGTTAGATTAATTCCGATCTCTTCAAGCATCGGAATTAATATTACCCACAGCTTTCGAGACGGCAGTGCCGTGTCCGTACAATTAATCGCGGTAGGGACACGGCACTGCCGTGTCCTCTATATCATGTATGAGTGCAACCGGAATTGATATGATTCCTGTTGTTTTAAGCGCCTCTGATTAAATACGCTTTATGGACGAAAGTGCGATCGCATTTTTGTTGTTCTCAAACGCGATCGCATCACCAATCACCCAAAAGGGCTGTAATCCTAAATCGCCATGAAATCAGCAGCCGTGAGGGTAGTGGTATTAATACCCGTCAGCGTTGCCAGGATTTCATTGGTGCTGGTAATAATGATGTTGCTGCCAGAGAAAGACAGTTGACCAAAGGTTAAACCGCCGGACAGACCAATGTAATCGAGTCCATCGTTAAAGTCGGTAATCGTATCAGTGCCGTCTAGGGCGGCGAAGATGAAAGTATCAGAAGCACTGCCACCAGTTAAGATGTCGTTGCCAGTACCGCCAGTCAAATCATCCTTGCCGTTACCGCCATAGAGGGCATCATTGCCGGCACCGCCAGTGAGGATGTCTTTGCCGTTGCTGCTTTCGTCGCTTTCGTCACCCTGCAACAAATCGTTGCCGTCGCCACCGTTGAGGATGTCACCGCCGTTACCACCTGCTAAAGTGTCATTGCCAGCATTGCCGTTGAGGGTGTCTTTGCCGTTGCCACCAGAGAGGTTATCCTTGCCTGCTGTGCCGTTGAGCAAGTCGTCGCCGTTACCACCAGAAAGGTTAGTTCCCACGGCAACGGTGACATTACCAGTGTCGGTGAGGCTGCCATCGCTGAGGGTGTAGTCAAAGCTGCCATTGCCGCTGAACCCAGTCGTCGGGGTAAAGACAATCAAGTCATCTGCCGAGTTGAGAGGAGTGCCGTTATTATTCAGGACTGCCGCACCGTTGGTAGCATTACTGACACCAGTGATGCTGAGGGGGTTGCTGTCGGGATCGGTATCGTTAGCTAACAGGGTACTTACCGGGATGGTTACGGCAGTATTTTTGGCAGTGGTGGCACTGTCGGGGTTAGCGACGGGGGGTTGGTTGGTTGTAGGTATTTGTGTGCCGTAAACATCATCGTTATTGGTGGGAGTCCCCGCATCGTTAGCGGCACTGTTGCCGCTGAAGGTAGACGAACCCACAAAATCGATAGTGCCAAGGGTGGTGGGCATTCCCTGGTTGTTGCCGTTGGTATTGGTGGTGGACTGCATGAGAAAAATTGCCCCACCCAAACCTTGACCTGAGTTAACCCCCGTCCCACCTGTAGCCGTGTTGTTGGTAAAGCTGGTGTTGCTGAGGGTTAAAGAACCACTGCGGACAAAAATGCCGCCCCCCAGTCCAGCACCGCCGCCGCCGCCAGAATTGCTGCCAGCACCGCCTCCGAAGCCGCCAGTACCGCCATAAGTTCCGCCGCCACCGCCATATCCGCCAGCACCGCCGACTCCTATGGCAGATATACCGCCACCGCCGCCGCCGAAGCCGCCAGCACCGCCATATCCGCCACTTAATCCGCTGCCACCGCCACCGCCGAAGCCGCCAGCACCGCCGTTGAGTCCGCTGCTCACGGCAACACCGCCGCCGCCGAAGCCGCCATTGCTGCTACCGCCATAATTGCCGTTGCCGCCGTAACCGCCGTTGTTGCCAGTGCCAGAACCAAACAGTCCGCCGCCGCCGCCTTCGCCGCCGTAGCTGCCGCCAGTATTGCCAAACATACCGCCGCCGCCGCCGTAGCCGCCGCTGCCGCCTTGGGCTGCGTTATTACTAAAAGCGACATTGGTTAAGGAGACATCGCCATCATAGATGAACAAGCCGCCCCCCAGTCCGGCACCGCCGCCGCCACCAGCGCCGCCTTGCGCCCGTCCGTTGGCAATAGTCAGGTCAGAAATACCGACAGTTCCCGACAAGATGAATAAGGAGCGCACGTCGCCGTTGTCGTTGATGCCGTTGTTGTTGGCATCGCCACTAACGATGTGGTTGTTGCCCACAATAGTGATGTTGCTGTCCACCAAGGTTTTCATTACCCCAGTGACGCGAACATCATTGTTGATGGTAATGGTGTCATCCCCTGCTAGTTGGTTTGCTTGGAGAATGGCGTAGCTGAGGGTGCCTGTGGTTAAGCCAGTGCCGTCATCGGTGGTTTGGTTAACGGTGAAGTTTGTCATTTGATTTTTTTCCTTTTGTGTTGTTTGAGTGAGTGAAACTTTCGTCCTTTAAAAAGGGAAACTAGGATTTAACCGTTGCTTCTATGGGCCCGGGAGCGATCAAATTCGCCAAACTATTGCTAGGATTTGTCCAAAAAGACAACTGATTAAACTGGGTAAATAAATCTGGCGGTAAAATCGTTTGGCGCGATTGCAACTAGGCATGGGGTGATTCCTGTTGTTTTAAGCGCGTTTGATTAAATAGGCTTTATGGACGAAAGTGCGATCGCATTTTTTTTGTTCTCAAACGCGATCGCATCACCAATCACCCAAAAGGGCTGTAATCCTAAATCGCCATGAAATCAGCAGCCGTGAGGGTAGTGGTATTAATACCCGTCAGCGTTGCCAGGATTTCATTGGTGCTGGTAATAATGATGTTGCTGCCAGAGAAGGACAGTTGACCAAAGGTTAAACCGCCGGACAGACCAATCAAATCATTACCGTCTGAGAAATCAGTAATGGTATCAGTCCCTTCCCCAGCAGCAAAGGCAAATATATCGTTACCGTTGCCACCTGTGAGGAAATCACTGCCAAGACCACCATAAAGCAGGTCTTTGCCATTACCACCAGAGAGGTAATCAGTACCGCCACCGCCTTTGAGAGTATCGTCGCCATTACCACCCGTCAGGGTATCGTTACCCGCGCCGCCATCCATCAGTCCATCGCCATACAAGATGTCGTTGCCATTGTTGCCGTAGAGGCTATCGTTACCTGCGCCGCCGTAGATGGTATCGTTGCCATTACCGCCGTCGATGATGTCGTTAGCGATGGTGCCAATCAGGTTATCCGCAAAATTAGTGCCAAAAATGTTCAGACCGACACCCACAGTCACTGTCGCAGTATCAGTGAGGCTACCATCGCTGAGGGTGTAGTTAAAGCTGGCATTGCCAAAGAACAGAAGATTTGGGGTAAAGGAAACGAAATCATCTGCGGTATTGCTGGGTGTGCCGTTATTGTTCAGGACGGCGGAACCGTTGGTAGCACCGCTAACAGCAGTGATGCTGAGGGGGTCGCCATCGACATCGGTATCATTTGCCAGTAGGGTACTAACTGGGATGTTGACGGGAGTCCCAAAGAATGTGGAAGCACTGTCATCAACAGCAACAGGGGCACTGTTGAAACTGATGCCGTAGTTATTATCGTTGTTGGTGGGTGCCCCCGCATCATCTGCCGCACTGTTGCCACTGAAGGTCGGATTATTTACAGCAGTAACAGTGGCTATGACGGTAGGCATTCCTTGGTTATTGCCGTTGGTGTTGGTGGTGGACTGCATGATGAAAATTGCACCACCCAAGCCTTGACCTGGGCTATCTCCCGTCCCACCTGTAGCCGTATTGTTCGTAAAGCTGGTATCGTTTAGAGTTAAAGAACCACTGCGGGCGAAGATACCACCTCCCAGTCCAGCACCACCGCCACCGCCGTTGTAGCCGCCTCCGCCACCACCGAAGCCGCCCTGTGCGAAGCTGCCGCCGCCGCCATAACCCCCCTGCCCTCCACCATAGAAGCCGTAGCCGCCGCCACCGCCGAAGCCGCCACTAAAACCGTTGGCATAGGGACCACCACCTCCTCCTCCACCGAAGCCACCAGGGCCGCTACTAGAGCTTTGATACTGTCCGCCACCGCCGAAGCCGCCGTTGCTGCTGCCACCGTAGTTGCCATTGCCTCCATAGCCGCCATTGTTGTCAGTGCTACCGGCAAACAGTCCGCCGCCGCCGCCGCCGCCAGCATTGCCAAATAGTCCGCCGCCGCCGCGACTCAGTCCACTGACACCGCTACTACCGCCTTGTGCTGCGTTATTACTGAAGGCGACATCAGTTAGAGATACATTGCCATCATAGATGAATAAGCCGCCGCCCAGTCCAGCACCACCGCCGCCTTTTCCACTATCTCCGCCTTTAGCCCGTCCCTTGGTGATGGTCAGGTCAGAAATGCCAACTGTTCCCGACAGGATGAACAAGGGGCGCACGTCGCCGTTGTCGTTGATGCCGTTATTATTGGCATCGCCGCTGATGCTGTGGTTGTTGCCCACAATAGTGATGTTGCTGTCCACCAAGGTTTTCATTACCCCAGTGACACGCACATCGTTATTGATGGTAATGGTGTCATTTCCTGCTAGTTGGTTGGCTTGCAGAATTGCATAACTGAGAGTCCCTGAGGTTAAGCCAGTGCCGTCATCAGTAGTTTGGTTAACGGTGAAGTTGGTCATTTGATTTTTTTCCTGTTGTGTTGTTTGAGTGAGTGAAACTTTCGTCCCTTAAAAAGGGGGACTAGGATTGAACCGTTGCTTCTATGGGCTGGGGAACAATCAAATTCGCCAAACTATTGCTAGTATTTGTCCAAAAAGACAACTGGTTAAACTGGGTAAATAAATCTGGCGGTAAAATCGTTTGGCGCGATCGCAACTCGACTTTGGAACGGACTGTGTGCAGCCCTTTCAGGTTGAGTCGGTTGTCAAATTCTGGTGCATCATATTGGACATTTTCAAAATCATGGTTGAACGGTTCCTCCTCCAGAAATTGATAAATTAAATGCAAAACCTTATCCGGTTTTTGTGCGAGCAAGTCGTAATCGACTAGCAATAACCGCGAACTGTATTCGCTATAAAAAGCCTCCTTGAGGGCGTTGTAAGCAAACCCTACTAACCTACTCCCCTGACTTAAGGTTTCAGTCCGGGTGTAAACAGTGGCGCGTTCGGTGGGGTTATTAAATAAGCGGGAAACATCAAAGGAATTTTTTCTGACTAACCGTTCGATGCTGTCCATAATCCAAGCCACATTCCGCACGCAGCAAATCACCTTTGAGGTGGGAAATAGCTCTTGAATTAAAGACAACTTGCTACACCACAACCGATTCGTATCAAAGATGACTTCTTTATCTGCTTGCGACTCGTAGAACGTTGAAAATATCGCTAAGGTCAATGCCCGTTTTTGCTCAGGGGTGATAAAAACGGAAAACTCATTGTCTTCGCTCATCGCTTCCAGCATTCGGCTCACCAGACTCCCGACAGGGCTAGACATACTGGCGTGAAACCGGGGGTTTTGTCGCAGTAAAGCTCCGAGTAAGGTAGAACCCGAACGAGGCAGCCCGGAGATAAAGTGGATTTTTGGAGATTTTATTACTTTAGGCACAGTTTTGAGTCACAAAGAGGTGATATGATAGATTAATATCCTTGATTACGTAATTTTTAAAATAAAGTATACTAGAGTTAAAACTTTTTAATAAAAAAAACGCAAAACTTAATAAAAAAAACGCAAAACTTAATAAAAAAAACGCAAATTTACTTGAGTCTAGATCCCCCTAAATCCCCCTTAAGAAGGGGGACTTGAAGACGTTTCCAGTCCCCCCTTTATTAAGGGGGGCTAGGGGGGATCGGGTCTTAATCGTCAAACAGCAGACCGATACTACGTTTGACGTTAAGTTGTCACCAATGAGCCGAGATACGCGCATTCCGAGGACACGACGTAAAATTTTGGGATTAAGGCAGATGGGATAGTTGGTCAAGAAACTTGAACCGCTTTGAGTCAAATTCCGCGAGGCTACAATCCGAGTTGGTTCTTGACTTAAGACTTAAATAAATGCCAAATTATCAATTATCAATTATCAGAAAATGTCGATCGCCCAAAAACTGTTAACTTTCCTTACAATTTCGACAGCCGTGTCGCGTCATGATGATACGATGCCGTAAAAATCCTTTGGATATGTTTATGGCAGAAGAACTCACTGGACAACCCCCTCTTTTCGGCGGCAGCACCGGCGGCTTGCTGACCAAGGCGCTAGTTGAAGAGAAGTACGCGATCACTTGGACTAGCCCCAAGGAACAGGTGTTTGAAATGCCGAGTGGCGGCGCTGCGATTATGCGTCAAGGCGACAACTTGCTGCATCTGCCCCGGAAGGAGCAGTGCATCGCTTTGGGCGGCCAGCAACTGCGGGCTAAATTCAAAATCACGAACTACAAAATTTACCGCGTGTTTCCCGACGGTTCTAATGAGTACCTGCATCCCAAGGATGGCGTGTTCCCTGAGAAGGTGAACGAAGGTCGTCCTTTCGTCGGTAAGATTGACCGCAATATTGGCAGCAATCCCAATCCGATTAAGGTGAAGTTCACGGGTAAAAAGACCTACGAAGTTTAGGTTTTTAGCGAATTGCTGAGCTATTATCGGGTAGTATTTCCTGAAAAGCTCAGCTTGCATTTTCTGGTTTGTAGTAGCGCTTGGGCGCAGGAGGGTAAACCTACAGAGCCCAAGCGCTACTGCAAACTTTAAATGCGATTAAAAATTAATAAAAATTAATAATTAAATTAACCATGAATCTGGTAATCAGGCGAGCAACTCATCAGGATATAGATGTTTGCGCTGCCATTACTTATGAAGCTTTTAAAGATATTTCCGATCGCCACCAATTCCCTACAGATTTTCCGACGTTGGAGTTTTCAACTGAAATTATAGACCTTCTGATCGAAAGTCCGTTGTTTTTTGAGGTAGTAGCCGAGAGTTCCGGTGCCGTTGTCGGCTGCGGATTTATGGACGAACGCAACCCGATTCGCGGTATCGGGCCCGTCAGTGTCGATCGAACTTTTCAAGGCCGCGGCACGGGACGGGAAATCATGAAAGCTTTGCTGGAACGCGGACAGGACGCTGTGGGCATCCGTTTGGTTCAAGAATCTTTTAATATGGCGTCGCTGTCGCTGTACGCTTCTTTGGGTTTTGAGGTGAAAGAACCTTTCGTGTTAATGGAGGGGAAGTTTCGCAGCCAGCCGCAGTATGGGTTTGAGGTGCGGCAGATGACAAGTGAGGATGTTGCTGAATGTGCGGCTTTGTGCGAAAAACTGTGCGGGTGCGATCGAACTTCGGAGATTGAATACGCCCTGAATGACTTTTCTCCCTTCGTTGCCTGCCGGCAAGGTCAGATTGTGGCTTATACTTGTGCGGTGTCTGCTTTGAGCCACAGCGTCGCGGAAACTGAAGCGGATATGCAGGCTTTGCTCTTGGGGGCTGCTGCGTACAGTTCCGATCAATTGCTGGCTTTTCACTTGCCGCTGAGGTACGCAAGTTTGTTTCGCTGGTGCTTGCAAGAGGGGCTGCGCGCCCTCAAGCCGATGGCGGTGATGGCACTTGGCGAGTATAGGTCGCCGGAGGGATGTTGGTTTCCGTCTTTTGTTTATTGATTGTATAGCGAAGTTAGTATATGATATTTCCCGATTTCTCACAATTTTCGGAACTGGCGAAACAAGGCAATTTTGTACCCGTGTATCAAGAATGGGTTGCTGATTTGGATACGCCCGTATCTGCGTGGTATCGGGTTTGTGCGGGTCAACCTTACAGTTTTCTGCTGGAGTCGGTGGAAGGTGGGGAAAAACTCGGGCGTTATAGTTTCTTAGGGTGCGATCCGCTGTGGATTTTGGAGGCTAAGGGCGATCGCACAACTCAAGTTTACCGCGACGGTTCCCAAAAAGTATTTGCGGGCGATCCGTTTGCGGCTTTAACTGAATGTTTGCAGTCTTACAAACCCGTCAAATTGCCGCAGTTACCGCCGGGAATTGGCGGGCTGTTCGGTTTTTGGGGTTACGAGTTAATTAAGTGGATAGAACCGCGAGTTCCGGTGCATCCAGCCAGCGAGAATGATTTGCCGGATGGGTTGTGGATGCAGGTGGATAATTTGCTGATTTTCGACCAGGTGAAGCGGAAAATTTGGGCTGTCGCCTATGCGGATTTGCGCGAGGTTGGCGTTGATTTGGCCCAGGCTTATCAGCAAGCGTGCGATCGGGTTGGTAAGTTAGTTCAGAAGCTGCAATCGCCGCTTTCCCAGCAATCTACTCTCATAGAATGGACACCTCCCAATAACGGGCAAGATGCCCGTTCCACAACCGGAAATACAGAATTGGCTTACACGAGTAATATTACCCGTGAAAAGTATTGTGCCAATGTTTTAAAGGCTAAGGATTATATCAAAGCGGGAGATATTTTTCAAGTAGTTATTTCGCAGCGACTAGAGGCTGAATACAGTGGCGATGCTTTTGCACTTTACCGCTCTTTGCGTCTGATTAATCCTTCTCCGTACATGGCTTATTTTAATTTCAGAGATTGGCAGATTATCGGTTCGAGTCCCGAGATTATGGTGAAGGCGGAAAACACTGCTGATGGCAAAAAGATTGCAACTTTGCGGCCGATTGCCGGCACTCGCCGCCGGGGTAAAACTCCTCAAGAAGATGATGCTTTGGCGGCTGAATTGCTGCAAGATCCGAAGGAAATTGCGGAACACGTCATGTTAGTTGATTTGGGCAGGAACGATTTAGGAAGAGTGTGTCGAAACGGTACTGTAAAAGTTGACGAATTAATGGAAATTGAGCGTTATTCTCACGTCATGCACATTGTGAGCAATGTGGTGGGAGAATTGGCTGAGGATAAGACTGCTTGGGATTTGTTGAAAGCGGGTTTTCCTGCGGGTACGGTTAGCGGTGCTCCGAAAATTCGGGCGATGGAGATTGTACACGAGTTGGAAGGTTGTCGCCGGGGGCCGTATTCTGGGGTTTACGGGTATTATGATTTTGAGGGACAGTTGAATAGTGCGATCGCAATTCGGACTATGGTTGTTCGCTCTCAAGGAGGCGATAAACATTCGGTTTCCGTGCAAGCCGGTGCTGGTTTGGTGGCTGATTCTAACCCCGATATGGAGTACGAAGAAACTCTCAATAAAGCTAGGGGAATGTTAGAAGCAATTCGCTGTTTGAAGTAGGGAATTCGGGCATTGGGCATTGGGCATTGGGCATTGGCAAGGCGGAGCCTCTGGATCTGCGTTACTAGGCAGAGCCTGGTAACGAGAAAACGACAAATCAGGAGACGGCAGTGCCGTGTCCCTACAAGATTATTTGGGAGTAGGGAAACGGCATTGCCGTGTCCGACTTTGCTGACCATTTTACCAGAGGCATAATTATGAATTATTACATAGTTGACGTGTTTGCGGAGTCAAAATATGCTGGCAATCAACTAGCTGTATTTTGCGGTGCGGGAGTTGCCGAACTATCTGAAGCCCAAATGCTGCTGATAGCGAGGGAAATCAATTATTCAGAAACTACGTTTATTCGATCGCCCGATCCGCGAGATGGCGGCTATGACGTGCGGATATTCACGCCCAAAAAGGAATTGCCCTTTGCGGGTCATCCGACTTTGGGGACTGCGTTTGTGTTGCAGCAAGAGATTATTCGCGAAAAGGTCGATCGAGTAATTCTCAATCTAGCCGTCGGTCAAATCCCCGTCACTTTTAATTATCACAATGAATCGGCAGATATTTTGTGGATGCGACAAAACCCGCCTAGTTTTGGTCAAGTTTTATCAGCCGAAAGTTTGGCAAATGTCCTGAATTTAGCACCCGATGAAATTGATTCGAGATTCCCAATTCAAGAAGTTTCGACCGGAGTGCCGTTTATAATTGTACCGTTAAAAACTCTCGCCTCGCTCAAAAAAGCTCAAGTCAACTTAGATAAATATTTTGAGCTAGTTGATACAATGGAAGCGAAAGAAATTTTGATATTTTGCCCAGAAACTTACAGCGACCTTAATGATTTAAGCGTGCGAGTTTTTGCCCATTCATTAGGAATTCCCGAAGATCCGGCGACTGGCAGTGCTAACGGCTGTTTGGCTGGATATTTGGTAGAATATGCTTATTATGGGGCAGCAAAGATTGATGTCAGAGTGGAGCAGGGTTATGAAATCGATCGACCTTCTTTGCTGTTGTTACAAGCAGCCCAAAATGAAGGGAAAATAGCAGTTTTGGTTGGTGGTAAGGTGGTGATGGTTGCTAAGGGAGAATTTGTGTAGAATATTTAACAGAGAATTATTAACCGCAGATGCACGCAGATCTACGCAGATATGTACAGCTAGATTTAGATGCTTCTTTGGCGATCGAGATGTTACAATTTTGCTAATAGCGATCGCAGCACTTTGTCTGCTTCTGGCCGTCGCAGCGCCGGAAAATCAGCCATCTGCGGCCTGAAGCAATTCTGTCTGAGTTTACACAAAGCGGTTTTTTCGGAAAATTTGCAATTGAGTGCGATCGATCTGAACGACTACTGGCCGTCGCTTGTTGAGGACGATCGCATTGTGTCTGTTTACCAACAGCAACTGAGCCAATATTGCCACAATCGCGCGTCTTTTGAGAAACTTGCCTTCAAAACGCGCCATCCGGACGATCGCCTCTTCGATTTTATAACAACAGTTGTTGCCTTTCTTGGAAATCACAAAAATCCTTCCCGGTATGTAATCCCCTTCATTTGCCCAGAAAGCATACCTTTCGCCTAAAGTAAAGTAGTGAAAAACATTGTTAGCGGTGGAAGTTTGAGCTAACTTTTCCGAAACGCCCAAAGAATTAAAAATTACAGTCGATCGAATATAATCCGGGTATTTTGCGGCTATTTGCTGAGCAACTTTGCCGCCCAAACTTTCTCCGATGACATCGGGCGGATTTCCGCTGTGAAATTGCTGCTTTATCCAATCAATAGCACCCGCAGTTTGCGCCGATTTTAACTGGCGTTCTAGTTTTGCCATAAATACATCTGGCGTATCTTCCAAAACGCGATCGAAAGGATACCAAGAACCGTATCCGCGAATCACCATAACAGGCGGATTATTGCCAGAAATGGGAACGCGACTTTCAGCATAAAAACCAGTGCGAGAGTCTTCAAACACTTTTTGTATGATATAATTTCCATCAATAACTTGCCCTGACTCGTGCCGAATGTAAATTGAAGGGTTATTGGGTTTAAAAGTATCGTGCAGTTGGGGTTTTGCAAACTTTTCATACAGGGAATCTAGCAAGTGCCTTCCCGTTTGGCGATCGACAAAATCCAATTCAGTTCCTTTCATTATCTGGTAGGCGCCGGTTTTACCAACAATATTTAATAAGTACAAAAAATCTACATAAACCCGCCACCGCACAACGAATAATCTCAATTTCATCTGCGTTAATCTGTGTTAATCTGCCTGTATCTGCGGTTAAAAAAAGAGAATGTATTAACCGCAGATGACAACGGATGGACGCTGATTCACGCAGAGGTCGAGAAGAGAGATAGGAATAATCCGATGCTAACAGATTGGATATGAAACCCGCCCCTAGCAAATCACTTTTACAAAACTCGCAACGTGCTAGCAATACTATGGACTGCTTCCATCGCGCGAATTTCATCGAGTGCTTGTTGAAAATTACCTTCTCTAACATCGTGAGTCACGACGACAATTTCTGCTAAATCGTCGTGAATCCCCGTCTGCACAATTGATTCCAAACTAACTTTGTGATTGCCGAAACAAGTGCCGAGTTTGCCAATTACCCCCGGAGTATCGCGCGTCAGAAAACGGGCGTAAAAGCGAGTAACAAGTTCCTGCATCGGAGCTATTTTGCAGTAGTGTTGGTGACTGCAACTAAGCAAAGGATGGGGAATCGGAACAGTTTCGGTTTTCAGGATGGCCGCCACATTCATGATGTCGGATACCACCGCACTCGCTGTGGGCCCCGCACCCGCGCCGCGCCCGTACAGCATCAATTGCCCGATCGGCTCTCCTTCGACTAAAATTGCATTGTAAACCCCGTTAACACTCGCCAGCGGATGAGTTTTCGGAACAAAACTCGGATGCACTCGAATTGACAGCAGTTCGCTTTCTCCCTCCGCTTGCTTCCGATTGTAGTGGGAGGTTTCTTGAGCAATCGCCAACAATTTAATCACAAATCCCAGCTTGTCCGCGTAGTCAATATCAGCCGCACTAACTTTTCTGATACCTTCGCAGTGAACATCTGCTAATTTGATGCGTCCGCCAAAAGCTAGCGAGGCTAAAATAGCAATTTTATCGGCAGCATCTAATCCATCTACATCTGCTGTGGGGTCAGCTTCAGCATAACCTAATTGCTGAGCGTCGGCGAGGACTTCGGCAAAGTCTGCACCTTCTGTTTGCATCCGCGTCAGGATGTAATTAGTTGTGCCGTTGACGATGCCGGTGACAGTTTGAATGCGGTTTGCACCTAAAGATTGTTTGAGGCTTTGAATGACTGGAATGCCGCCGCCGACAGCAGCTTCTAGCATTACGTAAACGCCTTTTTTGTTGGCGGCCTCGAAGATTTCATTACCGTAGCGGGCGATAACTGCTTTGTTGGCAGTGACTACGTGCTTGCCGCTGGCAATAGCTTGCAGAATGAGCGATCGCGCCGGTTCCAATCCGCCAATCAATTCTACTACAATATCTATTTCCGGGTCAGTTGCGATCGCTTCTAGGTCAGTTGTCAGCACATTTTCTGGCAATTGTAAAGACCGAGTTCGAGAAATATCGCGCACTCCCACCCGATAAATTTCCAATTCCTGCAACAGCGGATGGCGGCGATCTGGGGAGAGCAAAATCTCTGCTGTACCCGCGCCAACTGTACCCAAACCTAACAAACCAATTTTGAAAGCCACGACTTTGACCCGTAGAAACTCAATTAAGCCATAACCATTGTATGCTAATCAAGCAATTTGTCATTTAAGTAAGCTCAATATCCAGATCCCCGACTTCTTTAAGAAGTCGGGGATCTAATTTGAGATGACAATTCACAGTTCTGAATCCATGTCTACCCCCATTTCTCGGAGTCGCTGGGCAAATCTTTCCGCCCGCTGGCGTTCTGCATTAACTTGGTGTTCTAGCTGCTGATTTTGCTGTTCTAGTTCCTGATTTTGCTGTTCTAGCTGCTGTCGCTGTGCTTCTTCTTCTCGAATTAAATCTTCTACTAGCGGCGGAGATAGCACTTGATTCACCGATAAAATAAATTCAGCGAACTGTACAGATTGAACTTGCTGTCCCGGCAAAAATTCCTGGTGAGAGTAACTGCCTTCATTTTCTGGACGGCTACACACTCGTATTTTCGGTTGATTAGCGTCTACAATCCAATATTCAGGGATATCAATTAAGTCATATTCTGCCCGTTTACGGATGTAGTCGTCCCGCCAATTTTGACTGGTAACTTCTATAACTAACAGCGGTTTTTCTTCAAAGTCCAAGACTGCGGAACCAGGTTGCGCGCAGACTTGTTCCCACAGACTCTGAGTGCAAATCACAACATCAGGAACGCGCGCAGAGTTTTCCTCGGTTCGGACTGCGGTAGTGACAACTGCAACTAGCGGTAGGTTGTGTGCTGCAAAGAAGCGCCGGAACTGGTAAACCAAAAATTCACATATTTTGATATGTATAGCTGTCGGTGTTGGCATTTCAATGATATGTCCCCGATATAATTCATAACAAACACCTGATTCTCCCTGGTATTCCAGATACTCTTTAAAGGTCAGTTGTTGGGTAGGAATTAGGATCATGTCAGTTATCTCCCTTTTTCGGTGAGCTTAGTGTATATTGTACACTTTTTGTGGGCCGTTCAAGCTTCTCCAAACTAAAAACTGTTTAAAACAATTGTAGGGCGAGCCAAGCCCACCCTACAAATCAGATTAAATCAGGTAACACATTAATAAGTTTCAACGTGCCAACGGTGCTCTTTCTTCAACTGTTTCTGATAGCCAGCCCAGTCAACGCCGTACTTGCTAGACGCAGCCGACATTCCCTCATCAATTCCGCCTTCCATACCCTTCAAACCGCAGATATAAGTGTGAGTATTCGGCTTTTGAACCAATTCCCACAATTGGTCTGCGTTCTCTTGAATCCGGTTTTGAATGTACATCTTGCCGCCGTCAGCATTCTTTTGCTCGCGGCTGATGGCATAAGTCAAGCGGAAATTATCGGGGAATTCTTGTTGCAATTGCTCCAACTCTTCCTTATACAGAATGTTGGGAGTGTAAGCAACTCCAAAGAACAGCCAAGCTAAACCTTTGAACTTGTAATCGGGATTGTTTTCTTTAAACATCCGCCACAAATAAGCCCGGAAAGGAGCAATACCCGTACCGGTAGCCATCATAATCACAGTGGATTCTTCGTCGTCTGGCAACAGCATTTCCTTGCCTACCGGGCCGGTGATTTTGACATCATCTCCAGGTTGCAAAGCGGTGAGAAAAGTCGAACAAACACCAAAGACTTTTTCACCGGTTTCCGGGCTTTTGTACTCTAGGCGGCGGACGCACAGAGAGACTGTTTTGTCGTCTACATCGTCTCCGTGACGGGTGGAGGCGATCGAATAAAGCCGAATTTTGTGAGGTTTGCCGTTTTTATCCGTCCCATCAGGAATAATCCCGATACTTTGACCTTCGAGATAGTGTAACTTGCCTCCAGAAATGTCAAATTTGACGTGACGGACTGTACCCTCGCCGCCTTCTCTGACTAATTCTTCTGTAGAAATGCACTTACCAATATAGGGATTGGCCGGCTTGTAGAGGTTAACAGGAACCTGAACTTTTTCCTTGGCTTGAGTCATGGGCTTAGTTTTTTCTCCAGATTTCTGACTCTTTAGCCCTGCTTCTGGTGCGACTTTGCCATTATTAGTTTCGGGAGCGCTGTTTGAGGGGCGGATGCTGACAATTTTGCCACCCATGCGAGCAATTCTGCGCATTTCCTGATTCATGCGCTCGTAGGGCACGGAGATAAATACGCTGCCGCTACGGCGAATCGGGTTACTTGTTTGGTCAGTTGCTTCGCTCTGACGCATACCCTCCACTTCGTAGACAAAGATGCGGCTGCCTGATTCTGAGTTTGCCGCAACACCAGATATGCTTGGGCTGTACATTTGTTGATTTTCCTTCACGATACAGAGTTATAAAGAAAGAGAATGTGACGTTAGACTCAATTTACTTTTTTCTTAAGGCCATCGGGACTAATTGGCCGCGCCAATTTTTGGGCCTCGCCACGCCGGCGGGAGTGTTGAAGTTGCGATCGCTCGCGTATCCAATCCCTACTAGCCGAACGCCGCGCTCACCGAGCCCTCTTGCGTTCGGCTGTTGACCTATAGCTATTGTTGTCTGCGTACTGCCAATATTTTACCCGATAGGGGGATCTGCCCCGATAAGTCCTTCTGATTTGGGGATTCGGGGACAGGATTCGAGGGGGAGGGGTAGAACGGAGAGGGTTCGAGGATTTGACTCTAGGGGGAATAGGGGATTGAAATATACAATTTAAATGCAGCACAGCCTAAAGGAGGATTTCACCAGTTAATGAGGTTGAGCTTGTAGGGGGCCGATGCATTCTGGTAAGATTAACCACTAAAGTTAGTATTAATTACTTGCGTTGAAGATTGTTTGGGTCTTCCCGGGCAGGCAGTCAACTGACTGCTGTATGCTGGTGAGAACTCCATCGTCTCGGGGTAGCAAAGCCGCACAAAGCCTGCTTGTCGCTATCTGGGGACTGAAATTTTGTGGAATCTAGACTTGAGTTAGTTAGTAAACAGTGATTTTGTTAGAGGGAAACTATGACCAGTAAGCCGGATCGCGTGGTTTTAATTGGCGTTGCCGGAGACTCCGGATGCGGAAAATCTACTTTTTTGCGCCGATTGACAGATTTGTTCGGGGAAGATTTCGTTACTGTAATCTGCCTTGACGACTATCATTGTCTCGATCGCAAGCAGCGCAAGGAAACAGGGATTACAGCCCTTGACCCGAGAGCGAACAATTTTGACCTGATGGCCGAGCAAATGAAGGCGCTCAAAGAAGGTCACGCGATCGACAAGCCGATTTACAACCACGAAACCGGTCTGCTCGATCCTCCTGAGCGGGTAGAGCCGAATCACGTGATTGTGATTGAAGGGCTGCATCCCCTTTACGACGAGCGAGTTCGATCGCTCCTCGACTTCAGCGTCTACCTCGACATCAGCGACGAGGTAAAAATTGCTTGGAAAATCCAGCGCGACATGGCGGAACGGGGCCACCGTTACGAAGACGTGCTGTTTGCGATCAATGCTCGCAAACCGGATTTTACGGCCTACATCGACCCGCAAAAGCAATATGCTGATGTGGTAATTCAAGTGTTGCCGACCAACTTGATCAAAGATGACAAAGAGCGGAAAGTTCTGCGGGTGCAGATGATCCAGCGCGAAGGCGTCGCCAATTTTGAGCCTGCGTATTTGTTTGACGAAGGTTCAACAATTAACTGGGTTCCTTGCGGCCGCAAGCTGACTTGTTCTTATCCCGGAATTAAGATGTACTACGGGCCCGATGCTTTCTACGGACACGAAGTCTCCATTTTGGAAGTAGACGGTCAGTTTGAAAATCTCGAAGAAGTGATTTACATCGAAAGCCATTTGAGCAAGATTTCTGCGAAGTATGAAGGCGAGTTAACTCACCTGTTGCTTCAGCACCGCGAATATCCCGGTTCCAACAATGGAACTGGTTTGTTCCAAGTGTTAGTCGGATTGAAGATGCGGGCGACTTACGAGAAGTTGACTGCGAAGGAAGCGAAAGTGGCTGTTAGTGTTTAGAACCCTGACATGAAAGATTTGGGAGGCGCAATTGCGCCTCTTTTTTTTGGAGAAATGAACCGCAGAGGGCGCAGAGTAGAGTTAGGGGAGGGTGTTTGGAAGTAGAGAGGTTAAGAAGGTTTTTCCGGCTTCATGGAGGTCGCTATCTAGGGAAAAAGTTAGACTGCGAACTCGAATATCGTCATTTTTTATATCTAGTGGCTGTTGGAGGTTTTGCGGGTAGACGAGAATTGCATTTTGGCAATTTAAGGCATTTGCGTAAGCCACTATTTGATGACGGTCATTACTGCCTACTTTATCGGGAGCTTTGTATTTTGTATCGAGGACGTATTGGACTTTACTTGTTGCAATATCGCACAGCAGTAAGTCAATCCGATCGAAATAGTTTTGGTCGTGGGTGACTCGGTGTTGTTGTTTGACAAAAAAGCCTTTTGGTGTATTTGCTTTGAGCCATTCAGCGACAAATTGTTCATATAAATTAGCCATGTCTATGAGAAAAGGGAGCATTTCGCGATCGCCACTTTCGTGACTGGGCCCTGTGTTATCTAAAAAGAAGCGACATAAGGCGTGTAAAAGTTGATAATCTTGATTCAAACGGTGATAATTTCTATCAATACAAGCTTCTGATTTAAAATGTTTTAATGTAACAAATCCTTGGAGTGCGTGAAAGGCTTTTCGCACAGTGGATGAAACAGATTCACCGCACAAACCGCTGCGACCAATGATGAAAAGTGTCCAAGCCAGAATTTGATTATCTTCAATATCGCCTGTTTGTTCGTTATAGTGGCATTTTAGTTTAACATCCCAAGGTTTTTGCAGGGCTGACCGCAAATCGACGCGACCGCGAATGTAGGCGAGTCTTTCGGTTTTGGATAAGTAATCGCGATATAATCCTTTGCGACAGCGTTCTAGAATTTTGTGGGCAAGAATGTTAGCTAATTTCTCGTAACTTTCTTGTAAAGATTGGCACTGAATCGATCCTTGGGGAAATTTTATCTTAAGGTTGTAGGCATAGTCAATCATTCCGAAGAGGTTGTTTATGGGAACCTTTGGGCGGATGGCGATGTGAAATTCAGGAGTGATTGGAATGTTGCCCACTCTGCCTTTAGATTTTAAGTGCCATTGATATTTTGTTTTAGGGTTGGGAAATTCTATCTCTATTTCCTTGGCATAATTCATATATATTTTATCTCCTACTGATTCGGGGATAAAATCTTGTTCAAAAGTTGCTAATTGATATTCTGTAAGTTCGATAAGTCGGCTGGATTCTGGTTTCATAATTGTGGTGGATGCAGTAACGCCACGGTATGGGCGTTAATGACGGCGTTAGATTGTCAATAGCCCAATTTATTCTTGATCTTCTCCCAGAGAAACTCATCCATTTTTTCCAGGTTATCAAAGAAGTATTCTTCGAGGTATGGCTCAATTTCCATTTGCCAAATATCTTGGATATCTTCAGCTAAGGTTTTTGTCAAAAAGAAGGAGATGCCTAATTCATAGTGTTTGTTGTTAATTGCGCGATTGACATCTTTTAGAATGCTAGTTAATTTATCAACTGGAAAACCTGTTTCCTCTCTGTGGTGATACTGTCGCAGCACTTCATAATTGGGATAAACGGGAATGAATGCGAAGCGGCGGCGGAGTGCGTTATCGACTAAGGCAATAGAACGGTCTGCGGTGTTCATTGTGCCGATAATGCGGACATTTGCAGGGATTCTAAACTTTTGACCGCTGGCTAGTGTAATAAAGCGTTTTGTGTCTTGTCGGTCATCTAGGAGATACATTAACTCGCCAAAGACTTGAGAGAGATTTGCGCGATTAATTTCATCAATAATGAGAACGCAAGTGTCTTCACAGGCTTCGGCTTTTTCGCAGAATTCTAGGAATCTACCGGGAACTATTGAGTAGGTTAATTGTCCGTTTTGAGTTATTGGGCGGAGGCCTTCGATAAAGTCTTCGTAGGTGTAGGCGGAGTGAAATTGGATAATGTCTGAGAAACCGTCACCGCCGCCGATTAAGTGTTTGGCTAGTTTTTCGGCTATAAAGGTTTTTCCGGTTCCGGGTGGGCCTTGAATGATGGCTTGGCCTTTGCGGTTAATGGCGTGTATCCATTGGGTTAGTTGGGTTGTTTGAAAACCAGTAATTCCTGAAATTGTTTCTAGTTGATACACTGCATTAAATCCCTTTTCATAGACTGAAAGATATTCATCGAGTAGACGAGGTAAATCCGGGTCATCGTAGAGACTAGAAATTAAAAATAATGGAAATATCTTTTTAAATATTTGCGCTATTTTATAAATTAGTTGTTGGGCAGAATATTCTAATATTTGTTGTGATTCAAGTGATATACCAGCAAAAATATCACCAAACAAAACGTCTTCAAATTTTTCAGATTGTTGTGAATCGACAGGAACATTTTCCAAGATATTTTCTAATAACTCATACAAATTTTTTTCGGATTTCATTTGGCAATAAATACCCTTTAGGTCGAAATCATAAAAAAAATGCTCGTTGTCATCAAAATCTTCCTCTATCCAGCTAGATTTTAAAGAAAAATGATGTTGTTTATTACTCAAGTTATAGCATTTGAGGATTTCGATAAAATCAACGTCATCTCTATATTCTTCTTTGTAGTTATATAGCATTAACTGAAACACATTTTCTTTTACCTCCAAACCAAAAGTTAATCTCTGATCTTTAACTTTTAACATTAACTGAGGAGCTTGGAGAGGAATCATACTGTTAAAAATACAGTAGTCTACCCTATAGACTATATATACCGGATATTTTGATGAATCAATGACGCAACAGCTCTCATACTTAATATTTATATACTTTTTAATAAAATCAGGTAACTGCTCTTCTACCTGGCTTAAAATATACTTCAATGGCTCTTCTACATATTTTAATAAATCTTTTTTGTGTTCCATGTAAAAATCAGAGCTGGTATGAGCATTAAATTGTGCCAATAGGTTAAATGTCTCTGCTGAAAAAGGACATTCAGGATGTACAAAAACTTTTTCCATTTTTTCTGTATTTTTAAGATGACTCAATTGTTGTTCTTAAATTATTGTAACCGATCGCCCTTCCCGACACCAGATATCTGAGATGCGATCGCACCCCCCATCCTTACCCACATCAAAAGCCCTCCCAAACCAGTAACACAGGCAAAACCGCTAACAACAGTTCCCGGAAAAGTTAAACTTGCGCCGAGTGACTCAGATTTACCAAATTGTGTCTATACTAGATAATTGAATCCGGCGATCGCGACTGATAACGAGTACATTAAGATACAAAGCAGTAGCAGCAATAATGCGATCGGGCAAATCGGGAATTTGCGATCGGTCAACTTGCCTTAAAGTCAAAGCTATATTGCGATCGAAAGGAATTTCAACCAATAAGGCATCATCGCTCTCAACTTCTCTCAATAATAGATCGACAGTGGTTGAATTAATCCGCCCTCACTCGCTCAGATAGACAATTTCTGCTAATGTAATTGATGAAAAAGCCACCTGATTTCCCTCGGCAGCTATCTGTTCTATTGTCGTTCTAGCTGTCACCGAAAGTCGTGAATCGGCAAATATATACCAGATAACAGCATGAGTATCAGGTACAGCACGCAGCATTAGAAATCCTCCCTTGGGAAATTCGCCCATTCTTCCCTCCGAGCTTCATCTATATCAGCGGCAGAAGGTGCAATTCCCAAGTCAGCACATAAACCCCACAATGATTTGCGGGGAGTCGGCCCAACAACTAATTCTCGTTCTATTTCAGGAACTATCCACTTAATCAATCGTAACTTTTCGGCTAGAGACAAGTGCTTAACAAGATTTAAAACCGCCTCAAAAGTCATGTTTTTTATGTTTAAATTGGTGATTGATGTAATTGTAGCATTTTGGCTGCCAAGGACAGCATCACCAGGTTTGGGTTGAGAAGATTCGTTTACCACGGTTCCCGGAAAAGTTAAAATTGTGTCGAAACTATCTAAACGTGCTATATTCAATTCCGTAAACCCTGAACTGCGCTTTCAGGTAATGCAAATTTATAAACGAGTCAACTGAATGCTCTCTACTTTCAAGAAATTAGCTTCAATTGCAATCTTCTTTGTCGCCGTCAAACTTTTAGTTAACTATCCCCCTTTCAGAGAAGCAGAAAATTATATCGCAAATAGAAACCCAGCAAGTGCAACCTTAGACAATGGAACTCTGCACCAAAAATCCAGCAGTCCGCCTCCGGTACCTCGCAAAAAATCACCGGAGCAAAAGTTCGATGTAGTAGTGTATGGCGATGAAGTACCGGGGATATGTGCGGCGATATGGGCTAAGAAAACTTTAGGCGCAAAGGGTAAAGTTGCGATCGTGCGATCGAACTACCGAAGTGCTCCTTTGGGCGGCTTACTCACCCGCGGCGGTTTAGCTTACATCGATTTAGATAAAATCCCCGATTGGTACCGCCAACCCTACGCCCAATGTTTTAAGGAATTTTTAGATAAAGCGAATGCGCCCGAATCTTGCTTAGACCCAAAACTGGCAGATCGAGCTCTCAAACAGATGCTTTTAGCAGCCAAAATCAAAGTTATTTCCAACTCAACTCTTACTCCCCGCGTCGTAGATAAAAAAATTGAATATGCCGAAGTAAAAGGCAGCAATCTAATAATTAAAGCCAACTCTTTTATTGACGTAACTCAAGATGCCGAATTCGCCAGAAAAGCAGGGTTATCTTATTATACAGGATATGAATCTCAAAATATAAAATCCAAAAATGAAACTTTAGCTGTCTCTGTAGTTCCGAGAATTACAGGTATAACGATGTCCGAATTCCGCAGCATAGAAGATGAAATTCTATACAATCGGCCTTTGGTAAAAAAGATTAAAGAAAGCATTATGAAATCTAAAGATCCGGCTAGTACAAAATTCTGGATGAGGAATTTCTGGAGTACGATTTATCAGCCATATACAGACGGATACGACATCAGAAGCGTAGCTATAGGAGCAGCGTATCACATAGACAGAAATCTGCCCTTTAGCCAAAATAAAGGATTCTTTTTTGATAAAGGCAATGTCTGCGTTTATAACAAAAATGTGCTCTCCTGGAACGGGTTTCTGTTTAAATACCAAGTTGACCAAATCATGAAGATGGAAGCTAACGGCAGAAAACCGACTCCTGAGATGATTAGAGAAATGTCATTTCTCCAATACTGGCTACAAAAGAAATCTGGTAAAGATGTGAGAGTATTTATTCCAGACGAGGTTTATATCAGGCAAACTTTGAACGTTCGCGATGTGGTAGATCCGCTGACGGGGCAGGAAATTATCAAAGGGGGAACTGCACCCGAAAAGTCGATCGGCAGTTTTTCTTACGATTTCGATATGCGGGGCGGAGTCAAGAATTTATCTGCGAGAATTCCGCCGCTCCCAGTGTATAATTTCGGCATAGAAAGCGCTTTGGCTAGCAAAGTCAAGAATTTAGCCATTGTCGGGCGATCGTCGGGTTATGTGGGTATGGCGGTATCTGTCGGGCGAATTGCGACGGTGAATATTTATCAAGGACAAGGTGTGGGCGTGGCGGCTGGTTTGGCTAGCAAGTTCGGCGTGCCGCTGAATACGATTACTTCGGCTGAAACGAAAAAAGCTCTGGAGACTTTAACGGGGAAAACGACGTATTTGTCGGGGAGAGATACGAGTTATGGGGTGGATTATAAGGAGGTGAAGTAATTAAAGATATTAAGAGGAATGAACCGCAGAGGGCGCAGAGGGCGCAGAGAGGAGAGGGATGAGAGGGTTTGTTAGGAGAGGATGAGGCGGCGGATTCCTTCTTTTAAAAAGCGGACGTTAAAGTTGATGAGAAGGGCTAGAGGATAACCAGTCATTTTGAGGTACGAAATAACTTGAGCCTCATGGATAGGAAGTATAGTTTGGACTGACTTTAATTCAACAACGAGAGTGTTGGCAACCAGCATATCGTATCTGCCTTCCCCAACCACAACACCTTTATAAGTTACATTTACTGTAGGTTGAGGTTGAAAAGGAATTCCCCGGCGCGAGAGTTCTTCACGCAACGAATTCTCATATACCGCTTCCAAAAACCCCGGCCCCAACTCCTGATGAACCTCCATCGCCGCCCCAATCACAGCATAAGTCAACTCATTCAGATCATCTTCCAACTCTCTTCTCTCCTCTTCTCAAACCAATAATCACAATCGTAATCCAAAACCCTCCCAACACTCTTCCCTCTGCGCCCTCTGCGCCCTCTGCGGTTCAAACCTCTTCTCTTCCCCCCGCTGTGGCACAATCTTAAATAAGATCAAACTCTCAAGCCACCATGACCGCAAACCTACCCCCCCAATACGACCCCCAAGCCACCGAAGCCAAGTGGCAAAAATACTGGGAAGACAACCAAACCTTCAAAGCTGACCCCGAAAAAGGCGGCGAACCTTACTGCGTAGTTATCCCGCCGCCCAACGTGACCGGCAGCCTCCACATGGGACACGCTTTTGAAGAGACGCTGATTGATGTCCTCGTCCGCTATCACCGCATGACTGGACGCAATACCCTGTGGTTGCCGGGAACGGATCATGCTAGCATCGCAGTTCAAACTATTCTCGAAAAGCAACTCAAAGCAGAAGGCAAAACTCGCCACGATTTAGGCCGAGAAAAATTCTTGGAACGGGCCTGGGAGTGGAAAGCGGAATCGGGCAATACTATTACTAATCAATTACGCAGTTTGGGCGTGTCTGTCGATTGGTCGCGCGAACGCTTTACGATGGATGAAGGCTTATCCGCTGCGGTTTTAGAAGCGTTTGTCCGCCTGTATGATGAGGGGCTAATTTATCGCGGCAATTACCTGGTGAATTGGTGTCCGGCGAGTCAGTCTGCTGTGTCGGATTTGGAGGTAGACCAGCAGGAAGTTGAGGGCCATTTGTGGCATTTCCGCTATCCTTTGACGGACGGTTCTGGTTATTTGGAGGTGGCGACGACTCGGCCCGAAACGATGTTGGGCGATACTGGGGTGGCGGTGAATCCACAGGACGATCGCTACAAGCATCTTATCGGTAAAACTGTGACTTTGCCGATCGTCAATCGCGAAATCCCAATCATTGCTGATGAGTTTGTCGATCCGACTTTCGGAACTGGTTGTGTCAAGGTGACACCCGCCCACGATCCGAATGACTTCGAGATGGGTAAGCGTCACAACTTGCCGTTTATTAACATTATGAATAAGGACGGCACTTTAAATGAAAATGCCGGAGAGTTCCAGGGACAAGACCGATTTGTTGCCCGGAAAAATGTGGTAAAGCGGTTAGAAACTGACGGAGTTTTGGTTAAAATAGAAGATTATAAGCATACAGTTCCCTACAGCGAACGCGGCAAAGTTCCGGTCGAACCTTTGATATCTACGCAATGGTTTGTGAAGATAGATCCTCTTTCTCAACGTGCTTTAGAAGCATTAGATAAAAGTAACTCACCAGTCTTTGTTCCTGAAAGATGGACAAAGGTTTATCGCGATTGGTTGGTGAAGCTGAAGGATTGGTGTATCTCCCGACAATTGTGGTGGGGACACCAAATCCCGGCGTGGTATGCTGTTAGCGAAACTCACGGCGAAATTACTGATACGACGCCGTTTGTGGTGGCGAAAACTGAAGCTGAAGCTAAGGAAAAAGCTACGGCTAAATTTGGTAATGACGTGCAGCTAGCAAGAGATCCAGACGTATTGGATACTTGGTTTTCGTCCGGGTTGTGGCCTTTCTCAACTTTAGGATGGCCGGACGAAACTAAAGATTTGGAGTTTTACTATCCGACAACGACTTTAGTTACGGGTTTTGATATCATCTTTTTCTGGGTGGCTAGAATGACGATGATGGCCGGACATTTTACTGAAAAGATGCCTTTTGATACTGTTTACATTCACGGTTTGGTGTTGGATGAAAACGGTCAGAAAATGTCTAAGAGTAAAAATAACGGTATCGACCCGCTGCTGTTGATTGGTAAGTACGGTACTGATGCTTTGCGCTACACTTTGGTTAAGGAAGTGGTAGGGGCAGGTCAAAATATTCGCATGGAGTACGATCGCAAAACTGATGAATCAAAATCGGTGGAAGCTTCGCGGAACTTCACGAATAAGTTGTGGAATGCGGCGCGGTTTGTGATGATGAATTTGGAGGGACAGACGCCGCAGCAGTTGGGAATTCCTCACCCCCCCCAACCCCCCCTTACCGAGGGAGGGAGAGAAGAAGGGTTAGAATTGTGCGATCGCTGGATTCTTTCTCGCTATTATCAAGTTGTGCAACAAAGCCGCAATTGTTTGGAAACTTACGGTTTGGGAGAAGCGGCGAAGGGACTTTATGAATTTATTTGGGGCGATTTCTGTGACTGGTATATTGAGTTAGTCAAGTCTCGCTTGCAACAGGATGCTGAACCAAATTCTAAGAAAGTGGCACAGCAAACTTTTGCTTTTGTGTTGGAAGGTATTCTGAAGCTGCTGCATCCTTTTATGCCGCACATTACTGAGGAGATTTGGCACACTCTGACTCAAACAGGTGATGGTGAATGTTTGGCTTTGCAAGCTTATCCTGAAGCCGATATCTCGCTAATTGATCCAGAGTTAGAACAGCAGTTTGAGTTGTTGTTCGGTACAATTCGCACTATTCGCAATTTGCGGGCGGATGCTGATATCAAACCCAGTGTGAAGGTGACGGCGATTTTGCAAAGCGAAAACGAGAAAGAACGCCAAATCATCTCAGATGGAGGTGTTTACATTCAGGATTTGGCAAAAGTCGAAAATCTGACAGTTACGGCTAGTGTGGATGCAGATTTGGGACAGACAATTGCTGGAGTTGTCGGTACTGTGCAAGTATTGATTCCTCTGGCTGGGGTGGTCGATTTGGCGGCTTTGCGTGCTAAATTAGAAAAGAAGTTGAGCAAAGTGGAAGCTGAAATTAAGCATACTGCGGCGCGTTTGACTAATCAGAAGTTTGTGGACAAGGCTACTCCTGATGTGGTTCAGGGGGCGAGGGATGCTTTGGCGGAAGCCGAAAAACAGGCCGAGATTTTGCGCGATCGGCTAAAGGTGTTTTAATAGTTGACAGTTGACTGTTAACTGTTGACTGTTTTTAGTCCATTTGTAGGCTGCGTGAGGGCGAAAAATCTGGGAATCCCAAGGAAAATATTGATTCTCACCCACCGCAGGCGCGATCGGCTAAAGTTGTTTTAAGAGTTCACTGTGGACTGTAATTTTGTTCTCAGGCTGTGGCCATTAGTGACAACAAACACGTTAAACTGACCGTCTCTTTTGTTTTTATCGAAGTCTAGATCCCCCCTACCTGCCTTATTAAGGGGGGGACAAGAGGGATCAAAGTCCCCCTTGTTAAGGGGGATTTAGGGGGATCGATACTCGGCTAGAAGCGAGATATACAAATAACAAATAACCAATCACCAATCACCAATTACCAATAACCAATAACCCTCATGTTATATTTAGCGCAAGTACAAAATCAGGAAATTTTAGGCGAGATAAGTCTGCAATTGCTGGCTTGCCAAAATTCTGATGATACTTGGGCTATTCTTAGTGAAGAAAGTTTTTTGAGATTACCGAAAAATTATACTCAAAATATAATTTACTCTGCAACTAATCTTTTAAATGAAGGGATGCTATTATTAGCAAATGTTGACGAAAATAGCCAGGTTTTGCATATTCAAGCAGCGACCAACTGGGTGCTACAATTAGTAGAGAAATATTTAACAACAGGCTTTACTCCCGATTTTTTGCAGCAAGAAGCCCAGAAAGCAGAAGATTGGCGGCAATCTCTCACTTTGCAGAGTCAAGAATTGTCTCGCCGCTTGATTGAAGTTGAAGCCCGCCGGGAACAAATTCAAAATTTAGAGGCAAAACTCCAGCAGGAAAAGCAATTGTTGGAAAGTTCGATCGATCAATTGAAAATTTCACCCGCTACACCGCCACTTTGACTTAGATCGACACACAACAGGCAGGGACACGGCACTAGCGCGTCCCTACAAATCTAATATGCAATTTGCTGGACATCATATAATTTGTAACTTGACAAATACCCCTTACCCGTTGCCGAATCGCCAGCAAAATTGCCTGCGGCTAAAGCACTTTTGACTTCAGCCAAGCGGCGGGGAGACACAGCAGTTTTTGAGAATTGCTAACATAAGCCCGCTTCTGGAAAACATCGTACTGATTGCGTTCGATCGCATTTAAGATCCTGCTGTACAGCATGGTAGCAGCCCAAACAGTCCAGCGGATATCGGGACTGAGCACTTTTATTCCGGGCTCGGCGCTGGCGTATAATTTGCGAGCTCGCTGAATTTGAAACCGCATCAATTCCCGCCAGCGGTTGTCAATTACACCGTTGAATAAATCTTCTTCAGTGTAGTTAAACAAGGCTAAGTCTTCTAAGGGAATGTAAATGCGGCCGCGGCGGGCGTCTTCTCCGACATCGCGCAGAATATTAGTCAACTGCTTGGCAATACCGAGGGAGATGGCTTCTTCTTTGGGAATTCTATTCCCCCAGTGCCAATTCCAGTTAGCAGCGGAGTTCGATTCGTCTACACCCATGACAGACATCGACATCAGCCCGACAGTACCCGCTACTCGATAACAGTAAAGATTGAGCTCTTCAAAAGTTTCGTAGCGGCTGCGGTACAAGTCCATTTGCTGGCCCGCAATCATCTCTCGAAACGGCTGAATGTCGATCGGGAAACGAGACAGCGTATCCACCAAAGCTACGTCGTAGTCGTCGTGAGGATGGCCGGCAAACACAGATTCTAGCCGTTTTTCCCACAGATTGAGGGTTTCAGGGGTCGTTGCATCAGAACCCGGCCCGTCTACGAGTTCGTCGGTGCGGCGGCACCAGACGTAAATCGCCCAAATCGCCCGACGCTTGGCTTCGGGCATGAGTTGAGTGCCTAAATAAAAATTTTTGGCATAACTCGCCGTGACTTGGCGGCACAGTTCGTAAGAGTCATCCACAGAAGCCAGAGTTCTCATGCACTGGAGTTTTGACAGTTGCAGCATCCGAGAATAAGAAATTTAAAGATTAGAACTGACATTCCCCCGTTTAGAAAACGGGAGATTCTTTTACGTTTTTATGAAAAATTCTTAATTTTTCATTTGTTATTGGCCGTCGAAATAGCCTGCGCTGTCAGCTTACCAGAAAGCACGGCACCTTCCATACTCGCAAGATAACGCTGCATTGTATAATCCCCCGTTAGATAGAAATTGCTAATGGGAGTTGTTTGTGTGGGACGGCACTGCTGGCGTCCGGGAGTGGCTTTGTAAACGGAACGTGGGGTTTTGACTACGTGATATTTGAGCAGTTTGGCTGGTTCTGGGATTTGATCGGGAAAGAGTTTTTCTAACTCGACCATTGTGGCTGCGACGATATCTTCGTCAGATTTGCCTATCCAGTCTTTTGCCGGTGCTAAAACCAGTTCCAGCATTGATTTGTCTGGGTTGGCATATTCGCGGCAGGTGTTGCTCATGTCGGCGTAGACGCTCAGCAGGGGCGATCGCGAGAACAGCAAATGGTCGATGTCAGTTAGCTTGCGATCGAACCACAAGTGTACATTAATGACGGGTACTCCCTCCAAGCCTTCGAGCTGTTTGAAATAATCCATTTCGCCCCAAGGTTTCGGCATCATCAGCTTCAGCGGGTCAACCGGCATCGCGGAAACGTAAATATCCGCCGTCAGAATTTCTGACTCTGCCCCTTTTACCCCCCGAATGTGGAAGCCGCGCACCGTGTTGTCATCGTTGAGCAAAAACTCTTTGATGGGTGCATTCAGCCGTACTTCGCCACCGCGCTCAGTTATGTAGTCTACCATCGGCTGACACAACCTCTCTGTGGGGGAACCGTCTAAAAAGGCCATTTTCGAGCCGTTTTTCTCTTGCAGGAAGCGGTTGAGGGCTGTCAGCAGTATGGTTGCAGATATTTCGTGAGGGTCGATGAAGTTGAGCGCCTTGGACATGGCGATGAATACTTCTTTTTCGACTCTGGGGGGGACGTTTTGCTTTTTGAGCCAGTCGGAAAACGAGTATTTGTCCATTTCTTCGACGTATCTTTGACCCTGAAGCATCGCCGGAATCAAACCTATACCGAAGCGGATTTTTTCGGGCCAGGTGAGCATATCGTTGTTGCCCAGGATGGCTGCGACGCCGTTGAAGGGGGCCGGAAGGTCGGGAAAGTCAAAGCGGGAATAGGTTCCGGGGGTTTCCGGCTGATTGAAAATCATCGAGTGCTCTTTCCATTGCAGCCGGTCTTCGATGTCAAGTTCTTTGAATAGTTGGAGCATATTTGGGTATGCACCGAAGAAGATGTGAAGGCCGGTTTCGTACCAGTCGCCGTCTGCATCTTTCCAGGCGGCGACTTTGCCGCCGAGTACGTCCCGACTTTCTAGGAGGATGGGGGTGTGGCCCGCGTCGGTAAGATATTTAGCGCAGGAAAGTCCTGCTAAGCCTGCTCCGGCGATCGCAACTCGCATTTGATACTACTTGGCCTCTGTGTTCGCTTCGGTTTAATTATACTTTACAACTCGTTACATTTTTTTGGGAACTGGGGCTGGTGGATGTGAGGGGATTTTAGATTTTAGATTTTAGATTGCTCTGACAGCCGCAATCCGGGGGCTTGTGAGGACGACGCAGAGCTTTTTTCTGGCTCCCCAGCCGCGATCCGGGGGCCCCGGACGAAATTGCTTGATTGTCAAAGGACTGTTCCCAAAGATGCAATACCTCAGTATTAACGGAAATCTAGGACTTTTTGCTATCATCAATTATGAGGCAAATTTCAATTAATTAGTTAAATTTATGGTACAAACAATTCAAGCTAGAAATGTCGCACTGAATGATTTGGAAACCCACTTCAAAATAGAGTGGATTGAGGATGACCAATTTTTTCGCGAGTGGCAAGATGATTTGCCAGAAATCAGTGATTATGAAAAACAACGATTAGACAGAGTGAAAGCAAGTTACAGGAATTTGCTCAAACATCCGCCGCTGCTCGAAAATACAGTCAAAATGGTGGTGCTGTCTCCGTTTTTGGATTTAGCTGATTTTTATCTTGCTCCTTTTCATGTTACTTCAGAAAAATCTGTAGAAATTGTTGACGAATATGAGGGAGTGATTGTGAGGGGACAGTTGGATGTTTTGGCTTTATTTCAGGAGTTGTGGGTAGTAGTTATTGAATCAAAGAAAGCTGCGTTTTCTTTGGAGGTAGGGATTCCGCAGTTATTGGCTTATATGTTAGCTAATGTGAGTGCCGATCGACCTACTTACGGACTGTTAATGAATGGGGCAGATTTTCTATTTGTTAAGTTAGTTAAGCGAGAAACACCACAGTACGCTTTTTCTCGGAAGTTTTACCTTTTCAATCCGGGGAATGATTTGTACAGCGTGCTGAGTATTTTGAAGCGCCTTGGTGAGTTGAATGTTGGCAATACAGTTTAGCAAGCGATCGCACTCTTCTGTGAGGGCGATCGCTCAGAGACGCGGTTGTACTTCGTTTAAATAAAAAATGAAGAATGAACTAATTAGCAGACTGAACAGGCGCTGGCGGTAATTTTTGGCTCGGTACAGGTAGGGAAGTTGGTTGAGGTTGGGGCTGAGGGAGACCGGGAACACGGATATATCTCCAATTACCAGTAAACAAGAGGTACATAACACCCGCAAGTACCACACCGCTAACAACAGCAGCAGTAATCTTCCAAACACTGTAGGGACGTTCGCCTTGAACTTCAGCGGTACGTGCATTAACCATTACTTGATATCGCTGGTTTTGATAGCGATAGGCACACAGCCACACAGGTAGCAAAATATGCTTAAAAGTGATAGCATTATAATCAGTAGAAATGCTGTGAACCCGCTGCTCGTCGCCGCCGATATCTCTACAAACATCGTAGCGAATAGTACCGGCCATGACATTTTTAGCAGATTCAAATCCTTGAGTGAGAGAAACTTGCGATCGCTGCGCTTCAAACCCAGCTAAATAAGATGAATTGTAAGCGCGCAGCGACTCCTTGAGATGCCAAGGTTCTAACGCATCCAGACGGGGGCGATCGACTGAAGTTGTAGCGGGAATCAGAATATCGTCAAAAGAGCGATTGACTCTGCCAGAAGCAGGCCACCACCTAGTATGTTGGACTTCGCGAGTTTTAGTTTCAGTTTCGCCCTGCGAGTTTGTTTCCGTATAAGTTTCAGTCACGTAGTAGTGTTCTCCGCGATCGCCCCTATAGTAACTAACCGTATAAGTGTCGTAAGTCCAAAACGGCAAATAAACCCCTTGAATTTTCTCCTGTTGGGCTAGGGATTTCAAAGCAGAGGGAGCAAACCAGCGGTTGCTGAGCCACTTCTGAATGCTTTCTCTGGCCTGTTTATCAGTAACTTCAAAGGGTACAATTCCCTCTGGATGCACGCTAGGGCTAGCCTTTGCAGGTTGCGTCACAATTGGAGAAGCACAAAATGGGCATTTACCCGCTACTTTCGGCGGTTCAAAAGTAACACTTGCTCCGCAATCATTGCATTTTACTTCAAGGGCGGTTGTTGATAAAGTTGTCAGCGTTGTTTCGTCGAATTGTAGGTATTGTTCGTAAGAATTTTCTTTTACCTCTTCAGCAGTTTGGGGAATTGCATCTTCCCAGCCGCAGTAAGCACACTTGAGTTTTCCTGCTTGGGGGTTGAACTCTAAATAAGCCCCGCAGCTAGGACAGGGAAAACGTTTAACAGCAGGTTCAGAAGTATTCATAATAGTTTATTGGTGATGTAATTGGTAATTAGTAATTTGGAAAGCAGATTAATTACGAATTACCAATTAACTAAATATGCAAAATTTTAGGCTGCGGCTGGCGGGGGAGGCGGCGGTACTGTCGCCAACAAAGATGCTAATTCCGGCACTTGCGATGCTAACTTCCAGCCGTCTAAACCCGCACGCCAAACCATTACCTGATGTGTCAAACCATTTTGCAGAAGTTGATCCAATCCAAAAGGGCCTGATTGTTGACCGTTCTGGGCAATATACCACTGATGTTGTGTTGGTGGGGGAGGTGGCGGCGGAGTTTGGGATGCTGGTGACTGCATCATATTTGTCATTTGTTGACCTAGTGCCATTCCCATGCCAAATTCTAATGCTTGATTGCCGCCGCTAGGGTTATTTGCTGATGCTTCTATGGCGTTAGCAGCTTGATATTGGGTATATTGCTGCATATTTCCCAGAAGTCCGATCGAGGCTCGTTTGTCGAGTGCTGCTTCAACTTCTGGAGGCATCGAGATATTTTCAATTAATAGCTGAGTTAACTCTAACCCAAACTGCTGGATACTTGGCTCTATGGCAACTCGTACCTGTTCGCCCATGTGGGTGTAGTTGGCTGCAAAGTCTAAGAGGGGAACGCGGGAACTGCCAACCCAATTGGCAAAGGCACTGACTATTGTATTGCGGAGTTGAGCGCTGATTTCATCTACTTGAAATAGTCCGTCAGTGCTGATTAGTTGTTTTAAGAGTTGTTCTGGATGGGAAACTTTAATGTTGTAGGTTCCAAAAGCCCGCATTCGCACTGGGCCGAGTTCTGGATCGCGGATAATTACAGGGTTAGAGGTTCCCCATCTTAGGTTGGTAAATATTTTGGTGTTAAAAAAGTAGACTTCTGCTTTAAAGGGAGAGTTGAAACCGTAGGGCCAACCTTTTAAGGTGCTGAGAACGGGTAAGTTGCGGGTGTACAGTTCGTACATTCCTGGATCGAAGACATCGGCAACTTTGCCTTCGCTGACAAAGACTGCTATTTGTCCTGGTCGTACAGTTAGTTTAGCACCTTGTTTAATTTCGTTTTGGTGGCGCTCAAATCGATAGGCAATGGTGTCGCTGGTATTGTCCAACCATTCGATGATATCGACAAATTCGCCGCGAATTTTGTCAAAGAGTCCCATAGATTTATTTTGGGTTGTTGTTTGATTTTAGCTTCAATAGGAGCGATCGGAGTTCCCGATCGCCATTGTAAAGTTTTTAGGTGCGATCGCTGGGGATGGGCGCGATCGCACTTGCAGACAATTCACAATTCCGGTTCGATTCCAGCCGATCGCAACTGAGCGCGCAATTGCTCTAATTGGTCTTCTGCTTGTTGAGCTCTTTCTTGTTCGCGATCGGCTCTTTCTGCTCCCGATAACAGCAAATTTCCTGCACTATCCCACCAGCGCAGCCAAGGTAACTCAACATTTTGATACCTTCCTTGCCAAATTCCCAATTCCACTCCTAACCGTTCAATGGGATAATGACCGCGCTCATTTGCAGCAACTAATTGATACCTATCTTCGATCAGGTGATAGACTTCAACGCTAGCCTTAGTTACTTCATAAATTCCGTAAAATGCCGGACGGATGACATTTTCATAAATCCAGAATTTACCCGGCTTAGTTTCCTGTTGACCCGATCGCAACAAAGGCGTTCTGTCCCGTTCTTCTGCACCATTGCCCGATACAAATTCTAACACAATTAACGGTGCTACAAATTCTTGCCACATCACATAATAACGCCGCAATTGACCGTCAATAGTTGGTGGCACATTCGGCACATAAAACCAGTCCGGTGCTTCCGCACCCCGTTCTAGCGGCTCAGTTAATCGCCAATAAATGCCGCTGTCTTGACCGATACAATAGTTACCATCTGGATGAATGCTTTGGAAGACGGGAGTAATTGAATCGGTTAACAGAATGCTTTGGGGATGTTCTTGGAAATTTTTCACAAAAGTACCGTCGGATTCTGGTAGCTGAGTGTGGTCGGGCCAGCCTGTAGGGTTGTTTTCTATATCTAGGGTGAATTTCATAGTTTTATTTGGGTCGCAAGCATTGTTTTGTTGTGAAAGAAGTTTTGATTTTGAGTAGATGCAAACTCGATACATCTAACTCAGACCTCTATCTCCCAATCCTCCAGACGCAAACCCTCAACGCGGCTGAACTCGCGGGTATTGTGAGTTACCACGATTAGGTTGTTGGCGAGAGCAATAGAGGCAATCAAAAGGTCATTAGGGCCAATTGGTGTTCCAGATGCAGCTAATTGAGTGCGAATTTGACCGTAAATTAGGGCAGACTGGTCATCAAAAGGTAAACTTACAAACTCATTGAAAAAACGTTCTAGTCTAGCTAGATTGCTATCTTGACGAGAACTTTTAAAAGCACCCCAGTAAAGTTCTGCTTTAACTACAGAGCATATTGCTACATCACCTGACCGCATCATTGCTAGTCGGCGAGATACCGATGAGTTGCGGTCTGGATTTAACAAACGGATGCAAGTATTGGTGTCTAAAAGATAAATCACAGCAATTCTTCCCGGATTTCATATTCCAACTGCTCAGGACGAACAAGCGGTTCTCCCTCCCAACTTCCTATTACTGTCTCAAAAAAACCGGGAGACCAGCCTAAATCTTCCGGTGTTTTAGCTTCAGTTGCGGGTGATATGCGCTGGAAAACTACAATAACTTCTAAATCTGTATCTTTTATCCCAACCGGGACTTGCAAATGCAACATCCCGTCTGATCCGACGTGCGATCGTACTTTAATGCTTTGCATAACTCTTGCCTCCTTAAGTTTGTACTGAAAAATCCTCATAATCGACTCCCCAATTCACCCATTTAATCGCTTCTCTGGCTGAGTTGATATCGGGCGGCACTCGCAAAGCGTGAATCAATCCGGTGCTGGGACAAGTCATTTTTAACAGATAAACCGGCTCTAAGTCAACGTTTCTCTCAATTTTTAATAAGGTGTATTCTTGCCAAGTATCTAATTCAACGGCTGCTAATTCGCGGGCTATGCGATCGTAACCAATACCTTGAATTAGCACTCGCTTGAGTTCGGCGTTTTCTTCCTCTAACAGCCATTGCGGTTGCCACTCGTTGGGGTGGATTTTTCCGTATTTTTCGGGTAAGGTGACGCCGTGATAGGAATAGAGGCTGTATCCATCGGCAAATTGAATGGCGGGTCCTCCTTCGGCGTGGAGGCGGTGTTGGCTGTCGAAGGAGAGAATGCGAGGGCGATCGCACACAATGCAAACTTTTTTATAGGGAAAAATCCAGCCGCAGTGCATAGTCAAAGACTTAAGCGCTTGCCACGTTATGGGGTTGTGTTTGCACTTTAATACGGAAAAACAGAAGTCACAATTTGCAGCAAATTCAGTCCATACTCTAGAATCTACAGGCTCATAACCTTCAGTATCAAAAACATCTTCATGACCAATGCTTTCTTCTAATAGTTCCCTAAAAACACGAGAAAAATCATTCCATTCATCCGGGCAAAGGAGGCGAAATAATTCATATGAAAGCTGTTCGCTTATATTTTCCCAAGCCTCGCCGTACAGTTGCTCTGAAAATTGGTTAAAAAGGTTGACTCCAAATTTTTCGTATAGCTGAGTAAGTGATTCGCAGCCAATAACAAGATTGGTAGCTTCGTAGGGGCTGTCGCAAAAAATAATTTCGGGTTCTGCTTCATCAATTGCAAGGTAAGCTTCTTTTACTACCTCTGTCGCTTTTTCGCGATTGAGTGGATCAGTGGAAAACATTAGACATCTCCAAAAATAATTAAAGCCTTTGTGTAACGCCGGCTGTATGACGTAAATGCAATCATCCTAAATTAGCGACTCTGTACGCTCTAATAAGGCTTTGAGATATTTATTGTTGATAATTAAGCCAAAATATCTAGTTATGTGCGTTGATTTTTACCTGATGATGTAGCAGATATTTCTCATGGTAATATTAGCGCTCTAATTCGCAACCTTACTATTCCACAAATCGTCAACACTACTTGCTCATATT
>NZ_JAUBSF010000152.1:0-7460 GCF_036704615.1 Microcoleus sp. K4-B3 | reverse complement strand
CAAGAATGGGATATTAATATCAGTACGGAAACTATTAAGAGAATACTTAAAAAACTTTGTATGAGTTGGCCTAGGATACGTCGAGGTGTTGGCGGCAAGCCAGACCCCATAGAATACAAGGAAAAAACCGAAAAATTGTCAGAATTAAAACAACTAGAAGATGAGGGAAAACTTGATTTATACTATTTGGATGAATCCGGCTTTTGTGGCATCCCTTGTGTCCCTTATGGATGGCAAGATATTGGTGAATATTTGTCAATTGATAGTCGTAGGACTAAGCGTTTAAATGTCTTGGGGATCGTGAATCGGCAAAACACGCTTTATGCTTATGTTTCAGAGCAGACTATTAATTCTGATGTAATCATAGCCTGTATAGATAATTTCTTTGCTGTGGTGGGGCGGCCAACATTTATTGTGGTAGAGCGAGCTTCTATTCATACTAGCAATGCCATTTTTGATAAACTTGAAGAATGGAAAGAACGCGGTTTAACTATATTAGACCTCTTGCAAAATAATTTTATGCTATAATTAAGGGTTGGGCTTAAGTGGAGCAGATTGGAGGTTATATCAGCACTTTACAATTATGAGTTAGCTCTCAGGTCTAAAATTCAAAACCTTTAATTGTAACATAGATTTTTTTTGCAAGAGGTCTATTAGAATTGCCGACTTATTCACCTGAATTGAATTTAATTGAGATATTGTGGCGGTTTATCAAATATGAATGGCTCGAAATAGATGCCTATTCTAGCTGGCAATCTCTTGTTTCATCTGTCGAAAAAATTCTTAAAGAATTTGGAGATAATTATGTAATTAATTTTGCTTAACTACTTAAGTGCAAATAACTATAAAATATGGCGAGTCTGTCATGCCCGTGCAACCTTCTAGAGGCTTTTGTAAAATCAAGTTTTTCAAGGCATTAGCACTTGGTTTTTCAATTGCAGGTATTTGCTCCGCACCGCTAGCAGCTCAAAGTGTTGGCGAGTCCATGGTTGCTGCCGACTCAGGGGTGCAAGCGCCAATTTTTAATAATTTACCCAATCAAGAAACAGCAGACGATCGCGATCGGCTTCGTGATTTATACTCGGGTTCAGAATTAGATAGAGACAGTAAAGATCCCGAAAACAACATCCGGGAGTTTGATGGCTCGACTGAAACTCAGGCCCCTGAAACTCTCGCTCAGTTGCCGAACCGAGGAGGAAACAGACAATAATTTCCCATTCCCAACCCGCTGCCGCGAAATCTTCCTCCCCTCCCAGAACCAGCGCCCCCAGCGCCCCGGCCTCCGGCAGAACAGCTTTTGTCGCCTGCTGTTCCCGCGCCGGCACAGCCAGCAGAATTGCCCAACATTCCGGGTACGATAAAGGTCGATCGATTTGAAGTAGTTGGCAGCACCCTCTTTAGCAAGGAAGAATTAGACGCCGCACTCAAAGACTTTGTAGGCCGCCCGCTCACTTTCGCCGAATTGCTGCAAGCCCGTTCTGCTGTGAGCCAACTCTACATCAGCAAAGGTTATATCACATCTGGAGCGCTGATTGGGCCGCAAACGCTCGCAGGCTCACTTGTGAGGATATTAGTGCTAGAAGGCAAGCTAGAAATTATCAATGTAGTCGGGACTAGGCGGCTAAATCCTAACTACGTCAGAAGCTGATTAGCCGATTCAACTCGATGCCCGCTGAACGAACAGCGCATACGGTCAGCTTTGCAACTGCTGCAACTTAGCGGGCAAGTCGCAAATATCTCAGCGGAACTGCAAGCGGGTTCTCGTGCGGGTTTTAATTTGCTGTTAGTCCGAGTCAAAGAGGCAAAAACGTTCCAAGCTGAGATTTTTACTGACAATTCTCGCTCTCCGAGTGTGGGGAGTTGGCGGCGCAAAACTCAAGTCCGGGAAGCTAATTTGTTGGGTTTGGGAGATAGTGCGAGTTTGATTTATACAAATACTCAGGGCAGCAACGCTATCGATTTTAGTTACACGCTGCCAGTGAATCCCCGCAACGGTACGGTAAGTTTTCAGCTAAGCCGGAGCAAAAGCAATATCGCCCGGCTGCCCTTTGACGCTCTGGATATTGAGGCGTCGAGCCGCACTTATGAGTTGACTTACCGGCAGCCGATCGTGCAAACTCCGAGAAGACAAATCGCGATCGGTATCGGTGCTGGCAGTCGAGAAAGCGATACATCTTTGCTGGGAGAGGATTTTCCGCTGTCGCCGGGAGCGGATGATCGGGGTAGGACTCGGGTTTTGGCGCTGAGGCTGTTTCAGGATTTTACCCATAGGGGAGAGAGAGATGTCTTGGCGGTGCGATGGCAGTTCAGTCTGGGAGTGGGAGCATTTGGCGCTAAAGTGAGCAGCAGCGGGCCTGACACTGAATTTTTGGCGTGGCGGGGTCAATTGCAGTACGTGCGGTTGTTGACTCCTGAGACGCTGCTGGTAGTGCGATCGGAGGTGCAGTTGGCTGGGGGAGAGCTTTTGCCGATCGAACAATTTGGTTTGGGCGGCTCGGATACAGTGCGGGGCTACCGTCAGGATGGTTTGCTGGTGCATAGCGGGATTTTTGCTTCAGCCGAGTTGCGGTATCCGATTTTGCGCACCGGCGACAAACAAGGAGTTTTGCAGGTGACGCCGTTTGTGGATTTGGGCAATGTTTGGACAAATAGCGGGGCAAGGGCGACTCTGGAAGCGAATACTTTGCTGTGAGTGGGATTGGGCCTGCGGTGGCAGTACCGTGAGATGTGGAATGCTCGCGGAGGCTGGGGAATTCCTTTGATTGATATTAAGTCGAGCCAGAGGAGTTTACAAGAGCGCAGGCTGTATTTTTCTGTAGAATTCAAACCTTTTTAGGAAAGCAGCCGTTTTGCCCTTGGCGGAACTGAGCAATTCCGCTATATAGTAATAAGTATCATTCGGCACTCATCGTTAGCTGCCACAAGTGTATTTTACTGAGAATTTTTAAATTAAACTATGTCTAAGGTGCGGTTGCTGCTTTTAAGTTCTTTTGCTTCCGGTTTTGGGCTTTGCTCAATCATTTTGGCGATATTTACGATGACTTCCCGACTGTCGTTTACGTCTTTCTTTACCTTAGTTTTAACTTTGGTATTTTTTGTAATTAATCTACTTTTTGCTTTGCATTATTATACATCCATTACAAAGCAGTTGAGTGTCAAAGGTAAAAAAAAAGCTAGAATTTAGCGGTTGTGAAGCAGAAGCGCACAAAGGCATGGATAGTTTTTTATGGAATTTGAAGGGAAAGGAACACGCCTCTGGGTTAAGAAAACTATCTAGCTGTAAGCCATAATTATTTAAGGTCTAACTATTTAGAAAGTGCGATCGATCGGGGTTATTACTCAAACCAACCCGCCAAATATTCCAGATGCGACAAAGACTCGCTTTACTCCAGATGAATAGCGGGCGATCGAGGAAACTGTTGAACAACGTCACGAATACTGTAACGGGGAGATTATCCCTATCTCAGGAGGTTCCCCCCGTCACAGCAGGGCGGTTTCATTCTCCGGTCCGATTGCCAAAAGTAAAAGCGATCGCTTGTCTGATAAGATTTTTAGATATCGCTTAACAATAAATACATATGCTGACTCTAATCTCATTTCTGAAAAAAGTCAATGACCCACGGAAAAACTCAGGAAAAAGACACCCATTATGGCTGATATTACTATTGGTTATTTTGCGACTAATGTTCGGTTATTTGGGATATACAGAGCTGGAAACATTTGCTAAGTCTAACCAAAAACCTGGGAGGGTGACAAAGAGAGCTATAAAGTATATCCCATAAAAGTTGCAGCCCGTATTTCCTGTTGATAAAAGCGACGTTTATTGCGAGTTAATGAAATTAACTGTCTCACAAATTTAGAATGTTTATCGAGATAATTTACCCACTGTTCTCCATCCTGACCCATGTCAAATATACTCCATCTACGGTATTTTTGGCACTTGTCTTTACGACGAGATACATATTTTTGCACCTGCTTTTTCGCTCATTTCTGTGCCTTGAAATATAGCCGAGCTGTCAACGATGGCCATTAACAATATTATTTTAACAAGTCGGTCTCCCCTGAGACCACTCCCTTCTATATTATAGCCTCCTGTTTGACAATTTCGGAACATTTCTTCTATCCCCATCCGTTTTTTATAAGCTGCTATAGCTACTGGCAAGGAGCCTAAATCTGTGAGAATAAACCAGGCTTCTTTTCCTTTCAATTCCTGATAGTTTCGTTGCCATTTACCAGCGATATCAAACCCGACTACAGGTCTGGTTTTTCTCACCCTCACAAGAGTGAAAGTATCAAGAAGTGCCCGGTACTATTCCTCATCGGTCTAAGCGTTGCCAGATTAATTTTTCTGTTGCCAGACAATGATTTTTTTTCAGCCTCAAACAAAAAGATACACCCATTGCCGCATCGCCAGCTTGCCAAGTCCACTGAACAAAATTCACGGTCTCCTAAAACAATAACTTTATATTCTTTAAGTAATGGTAATACTTGTTGTAGAGCAAAGGTTTGTTCTGGTAGGTTACTGTTACCTAAATTAGGAAACAAACACCAATATAATGGAATGGCTCTTTTCTTCCAGATGAGAGCGAGCATAAAAAGATTGATACACCCCCACTGACTGCGGTCGATGGCAATTGATAGAGTTGGTCCTACAGAGCAATAAGTTGTTAACCAATAAGCGATTAAAGGGAACCAAAGAGCGTGTGAGCGTTAATTGAGGTAAATCGAGAAATCTTATTCTGCTTGCGACGGCAACTTTCGACCATAATTGGATTGGGAAATACCCTTGCAAGAGCCGCTCTAGTCTCACTTGTTTTTCCAATTGTATCAAGTCAAGCAAGATTTTGAGTAAAATAAACTGGGCGTGCGTCAGTTGTTTTTGTAAGTGGGTCTGATAGAATGTTGGTAACATTTATTTTTGGGATAGGAAGCGCGTGTAACAAATGAGCTGCCTATCTTTTTTTACCACAAATGGGCTCAAGCTTTACCCCATCTCGGTTTGGGGCGGATTGTCACCCCTTCAGACAAAAAACTGATGGGTAGTCATGCACAGTAATGATATCGTTTTCTTATGCAAGAATTATATAGCGATCGCAAATGATTTGTAAATAATAAATCATGTATAATGAGGACGTGAATCTAAGTAGGAGTTGAGATGTCCCACAAAAAATCGGCAGAAAAATTTGTGGAGCATGAATTCCAAGCTTGATTGGAACTCGAAAATTTTATTGCCAGCAATCCCGACCCAAGAGAACTTAAAAGAGCCGCTGCTATCCGCATATTAATTGAAGGGGTCCGCCGCGAAACTATTCAAAAGATATTGGGAGTATCATCTTCATTTATCAGTAAGTGGAAAATCAATTATGCGTTGCATGGAATTGAAGGGTTGCGCTTAAATCATCAGGGTTCGCGGGGACAACTTAAGCCAGAAGACCGAGCCGAAATAATCCAATGGTTAACCAATAAAAACCACGCTCGATTTATCCGAATTATCAAATCATATAGCAGAGCGGTATCAGATTGAATTTCAATCAAAAGCTAGCTACTATCAACTTTTTAAATCAGCGGGAATTAGCTGGAAAAAATCTCAAAAAAAGAATCCAAAGCGTGATGAAAAACTCGTCAAAAAAAAGCACCAAGAAATTTGTGAGATTCTGGAAGAACACCGCTCGGCTATAGAGTCGAGAAAGCTTGTGGTGTATTTGATTGATGAGTGTCATTTGCTCTGGGGAGATGGGGAGCATCCCGGTTTTGTAAAAGTAAGCTGTTGTGCCTTTAAATAGGGTATAATTAAAATTTAGTTTAGTCAATCAATACAAAAATGCCAGCCAAAAACCACCTCAATCCAAAACAAATAGAGAAACTACAAAAAGCATTAAAAGAGGAAGAAAAGGCAAATATTAGAGAAATAATTCTGATTTTATTATTGCTCAATGACGGAAAAACGCCATTTAAAATCGCTGAATTTTTGGGTTGTTCAGTAAACAAAGTATCTTACTGGTGTCTGAAAGGAGACCCAGACAATCTAGAAAGTCTAATAGATGAAAGGATGAAGGGAAATTACAAAAAAGCCACAAATAAATATATAAAAATATTATTAAAAACCATAGAGATAGAACCTCCAGAATTAGGATATGATTTTGGAAGATGGACAGCGCAGAGATTAGCAACATACTTGGAGGAATCCACAGGAATAAAATTAAGTGGAGGACAACTTCGGAGGATATTAAAGCAAAAAAAGTATGTTTACCTCGCTCGCTAAGTATAGCCTGGAGTCCAAGATAAATCCCGAAAAAAGAACAGCGTTTAAAATAAAAATAGCCGAATATTTAAAAATAGAAAAAGAGACTCCCGAACGATTACAGGTATGGTTTTGGGACGAGAGTGGATTTAGTTTAAGAGTCACCAGAAGAAAGAACTGGTGTAAAAAAAGCAGCCGAAAAAATGTCAGAGGAGACAGAAGAAAAGGAAGAGTTAATGTAATGGGAGGACTGAGGTATTCAGATAAAAAAAGGTTGGTAGAGTTTCTCAATAAAGGCAATTTAAATAATTTTTATAAAGTGCTAAAAATCTTCTATGGAGAGCTAATTAATGAATGGGTAGAAGCAGGTAATCAAGCCTCACAATTTGCTGAAAAAGGAGCGAAAATAGTTATCGTTCTTGATAATGCTAGTTTTCATAAGAAAGAAGAGTACCTGAAAAAATTTGAAACAGAAATGCCTAATCTTCATTTAGAATTTCTCCCCGAATACAGCCCAGACTATAATTGAATTGAATTAGTCTGGCATTCGACAAAAGAATATATTGCCAGTAGGCTATTTAAATCAATTGAAGAGCTAAAGTATTTATTGCATCGCCTCTTAAATGAAGGACAATTAATAATTAAATGGGGGCGAAAAATCAAAAACAAGGGTAATGCTTGTATCACAGTTTAAATGTGCAACAGCTTACCCTTGATACAATCAGAAAAACAAGTGAGATTAGAACGACTCTCCCGGGTATTTCTCTATCCAATTACAACAGAAAGTCGGCGTAGAAAACTACAAAAGTTTCTCGATTTGCCGAACTTAACTATCTCACTAATTTGGTTCCCATTAATTACTTATTGGTTGATTACTTATTGCCGTGTTGGTACTCGTTTATCAATCGCAATCGACCGCAGTCAATGGGGGCGCATTAATCTCTTTATGGTTAGTCCGATCTGGGAGCGAAGAGCAATTCCATTATACTGGTCACTGTTGCCAAAATTGGGAAACAGTAACTTCGAGTCACTCTCCTACAAATTTACAGCAAGTTTTACGATTATTTTCCGAATATAAAGTCATCGTTTTAGGAGACCGTGAATTTTGTGATGTCGATTTGGGAAACTGGCTGAGGGAAAAGGTAGAAGTTCACGGGGTTAGCGTGGCAGAAGAGAAGGAGGAATCCGACCAGAACGAGTACTCAAGACAGATTCAGTC
>NZ_JAUBSF010000012.1:0-107790 GCF_036704615.1 Microcoleus sp. K4-B3 | reverse complement strand
GAGCCTGATGAGTGGTCAATTACTTGTATTTTATTTGCTCCAAATGCTCCCCAACAAAATCCCGTTGAAGATATTTGGTTACAGGCTAAAAACTTTTTAAGAAAGTATTGGTATTTATGTAGGTCTTTTAAGATTGTAAAATTTTTGTTTGAATTTTTTACTAACGAACATAAATTTGATTTCCCCAAAATACATAAATATAATTGCACGGAAAAAATTAATTAGGATTGCTATAGGTCTAGAAAATCATTTAGGATTGCTATATATATTGGGAAAGCTTGGCTCGGTATATTATTACTGATAATTTTTATTGTTTCGTCTCTTTCACCACTAGGTTCAATAATTGCTTATTGCTTAATCACTTATCACGCTTATATTGCTGCACCTGGTCGGAGAAAAATATCAACAAGTTGGCTCGTCGCGTTTTTTATTGTGTTATTCGTTTTAAGTCTAGTTAACTTTGGTCCATTAATTAGAACGTATGTTGCAGAAGCTCGGTATATTCCAACTGGCTCGATGCTTCCTACGCTGCAAATTAACGATCGTTTGATTATAGACAAGTGGAGTTACCGATTTCAAGAGCCACAGCGGGGAGATATTATAGTGTTTATGGCTCCTGAGAGGGCTGGTATTTGCGTCAGTAGCTCTTATATCCCCGACCCAAGCGATAGTTGGTCGAACTTCCCTACAGATAAGACAAAGCCTAGCAATCCCAAATTGCAGAATGCCTTCATCCAGCGAATAATTGGGCTACCTGGAGACAAGGTGGAAGTCAAAAGAGAACAGGTTTATATCAACAATAAAACGTTCCAGGAAAAGTATATTGCAGAGGCTCCATTTTATGAGTTCGGTCCTGTTACCGTGCCTGCTAAGTCTTATTTAGTGTTGGGTGATAACCGCAACAAGAGCTGCGATAGTCATTTCTGGGGGCCTGTCCCCCGCGAGAATATTATTGGTAAAGCGACAAAGAGATATTGGCCTCCTAAGCGCATAGGGAGAGTTGAATGAATTATCTTACTAGGCAACATTATCTTAGTAGGCAACAGTCCGGTGGCGAATAACTTGGGGTCGCTCAATTTCATTTTACGGCTTTTTTTGTCGTCAAACTGATGCCGATTGTTTAACTTGGTTTTAGTCCTCTTCACATTAAATTGGTATAACCTGAGTGAGATCGGGGACTCTTCTCAACTAGGCCTTTAGAGGTTTGACCTCGAATCTCGAACGATCGACGAAGTACGTAAGCGCCAAGCGCTGGCTTCGCCTACGAGTTCGAGGTCAAATAGGCCTCTATGCCCATCCCACAAGAAAACTAACTTTTTGTGAGACGGGCATAGAGCCTGTTTCTGAGAATGATCCCTGATGTGAGATAACTCAATTCGATCGCCGACTGTTAGGTGATTCGTAGCAAACTCCAGAACCTGTATCGGAGACAAAATGACAATCCCAGTAAGAGCGAATAAAGCTCTTCCAAATTGGATCGGTTGACTTGCGATAATAATCGCCCAACACTGGCTTGATGGCTTCCGTTGCTTCCTTCAAGTGATAGTGCGGCATGGTCGAGAAAATGTGGTGGGCTACGTGGGTGCCGATATCGTGATGGATGGAATTGATGATTCCGTAGTCGCGATCGATCGTAGACAATGCACCTTTCAAGAAAGACCAATCTTTACCGCGATACCAAGGAATGTCGGCTTCTGTGTGGTGCAGGAATGTTACCAAATCCAGCCATATCACGAACACGACGTAGGGAACCAAGTAGAACTTGAGTAAAAACAGCCAACCAAACTGATAGGTTAGCGCGCCTAAAAAGCCTACCATCAGTACCAAGGATGCGGAACTCGTCAACACATCCCATTTTTCGGAGGGACGGAAAAGCGGGCTACCGGGCATGAAGTGAGAACCTGCCCGATCGGGCGATCGCCGAAATAGATAAATTGGGTAGGCAAATAACATCAAATAAAAGCGTCCCAGCTTTTCGTACCAAGGCATTTCATTGTATTTGCTCTCCGACACCGGATACCAGCTTTCATCGTTATCTAAGCTGCCTGTATTTGCGTGGTGGGTTCTGTGACTAATCCGCCAACCGTGGAAGGGCACGAGAATTGGAGCGTGGGAGAGGTGTCCGATCAGGTTGTTGAGCCATTTGCTCTTAGAAAATGAACCGTGTCCGCAGTCGTGGCCCACTACAAACAATGCCCAAAACATGGTTCCCTGCATCAACCAAAAGATTGGGTAAAAGAGCCAGGAATCGACGGTGTAGGCGATCGCATACAAACCTGCGATAATTCCAAGATCTAAAAAGAAGTAAGCCAGAGATTTCCATGCCGAGGGCTCAAAACAGTGGGCTGGAATGGCTGCCTTGATATCTTGAAGAGTAAAAGGTAACTCTGTTGTACGAGAGGATGAGCCTTGAGTGCTCGGCTGATTGAGAACAGTATTTGATTGCACGAAGTTTCCGATTTAAGCTGACTTGAGAAACCGCATTCCGCCTTTTAACAGTCACTTTCGGCTCGCAAGGAGCCATATTTTTTACTCTGCAAGGGTTTCTAAAGTTCTTTAGTTCGCATGAACAGCCCGTCCGCAATTCTCAAGCAAGTTGGCTTGTGGAATACTTGTGTGGGAAAAATTAGTGCGATCGACCCTGTTATCTGAAAAAATCTCATGTGCCCGTTGTTGGTGCGAAATGCGACTTCAATCTGAGAGTGGATATCTGGAGGAAGTACCTCCAGTCTGCAGCTAGCATACAGCGCTTCGAGCAGGAATTGTGAACGAGAGTGTAGGGAAAAACCCATCAATTTTAGATTGGTGATTTTAGATTGAAGGACAAATATCAAATCTCAAATCCAAAATCTCAAATCGGAGTGTTGGGTTTCACACAAGTTCTACCCAACCGACTGTTCACTACAGTTCACAAATTCTGCAAAAATTGCTACAGCTAAGTTAATGTAACATTTCTACACACATTCTGGCAACGACTTACCAGAAAATTTTGAAAATCCATAAATCGCGGGAAATGACGGGCGATCGCTTTCTCGCTTTTTGATTTTCTATGTTCCAGCTTTTTCTAATATGAGCTTAGACCGTTTTACCACTTCTGGAACGTCGATCGGATAATCACCAGTGAAACACGCCGAACAAAAACTCATCGGGTCTTCGTTAGTCGCCTTCAGCATTCCATCCCAACTCAAGAAAGCCAAAGAATCTACCCCAATTTGGGCGCCGATTTCTGCGACTGACTTAGTAGCAGCTATCAACTGATCTTGATTGTCGGTGTCGATCCCGTAGAAACACGGATGAGTCACCGGCGGCGAGGAAATTCTCATGTGAACTGCGGTCGCGCCAGCATCCCGCAAGGCTTTGACGATTTTGCGGCTGGTAGTGCCGCGCACGATCGAATCGTCGATAATAATTACCCGCTTTCCTTCCAACACATCTTTGAGAGGGTTGAGTTTCATGCGGATTCCTGACTCCCGCATTGTCTGAGTCGGTTGAATAAAAGTGCGCCCGACGTAGCGGTTTTTAATCAATCCTTCGGCGTAAGGAATGCCGGAAGCTTGAGAAAAGCCGATCGCCGCCGGGATTCCAGAATCGGGAACGCCGATGACTATATCAGCATCAGCCGGAGATTCTGCTGCCAACAAACGCCCGATCCGCAGCCGGTAGCTGTATAAACTTTCACCTTCCATTTGGCTATCGGGGCGAGCAAAATAGATCATTTCAAAGATGCAAAGTTTGCGCTTCTGCTGCTGACTCCAGTGGAAGGAAGCCATACCTTCTTCTGTAATCCAAACTAATTCTCCCGGTTCTACATCCCGCAAAAATTCAGCACCGATAATATCCAAGCCGCAAGTTTCCGATGCTAAAACGTACCGTACCGGAGTTGTGGGGAGGATGCCAATTACCAGCGGGCGGACGCCGTGGGGGTCGCGGACTCCCATCACGCCTTTGGGGGTGGCGATCGTCAAACTAAAGGCTCCTTGACACATACCAAAGGCACTGATCGCTGCTTCCAGCCAGTCTTTGCCCTTGTCTACCTCCGACGCGATCGCCACCGCGATCGCCTCTGAATCCGTCGTGCTGACAAATTCGCACTTCCGAGACAGCAATTCTTCCCGCAATTGTTTCGTATTGACAAGATTCCCGTTATGTGCCAATGCCAGACTTCCCAAACGAGTTTCGACCACCACAGGCTGAGCGTTGACCACGCGCGACGAGCCGGTAGTAGAGTAGCGAGTGTGGCCTACGGCTAAGTTACCGGGCAAGTGACCTAAACAGGATTCGTTGAAGACTTGGGAAACCAGTCCCATATCTTTGTGCAGGTGGACTTTTTCACCGTCAAAGGTGGCAATCCCTGCGGATTCCTGACCCCGGTGCTGCAAGGCATACAAACCGAAGTAGGTCAACTTGGCTACATCTTCACCCGGTGCGTAGATACCAAAAACGCCGCAAGCTTCCTCTGGCTTGTCGGGTTTACTAGAATGCTCGTCAGCCGCGAAGGAATGGTTGGGAATCATAGATGGGTGGGTTCCTAATGGGGAAGGTGGGTTAGGGGGACAGTTTCAGCGGGAAATCTTGTTTGCGAAAGCGTCGCATAACTTAACATTCCCTTAATCTTGCCACGGATCTGTCATTATTTCCAACTCGTGTAACATTTCAGACAGAAGCGATGCGGCGTTTAATGGCATTGTAGTATCGATCGCCCCCCGATCCTATATTAACCTTGATTAATGGTGGGCGATGGGGCGATGGATTTGGCGCGATCGGGCGATCGGGCGATGGATTTGGCGCGATCGGGCGATTGAAATCGCTTCTATACACACTTTCGTCTCAGCAGAGGGGGACTAAGAGATAGGCGATCGTGCAATGGGAAATGAATTACAAAATTGCTTCACTGGCTTTTTCAAATATTAGAATTTAAGGGCGATCGAGCTTGACTTTTTCATATAATTGACCTACTATATCATCATCGGAATCTGTGCGGCCATGTAAAGTCAATTTTGGGCGCGATCGAGTATTAAGTAATGTCGTATTTTGTAGCTGCGTCGTCGCTATAAGATTTGGGCTCTTACTTGGAGATTGTAGATGGCGACGCACCCTACTGATTCAACCCGCGCCCCATCAGGTTTTCGTTGGTGTAGACGCGATTTCAACCGGCGATTCCAATTCTTGAAAAATTTTGTAACTACCGCAAACTACTTCGATACAAATATCTCCTTCCAGTCGAAAGTAGAAAAGGGACGAAGAACCTGTCTCAACCAAACCTGCTTGATTTTGAAAAGGATAGGACAAAGTAGATAAAATTTGACTCTTATCTTCTGTCAATTGTCTTAGTTCTGCGTTACCCACCCAGAAGCAAGACTCTTCTGAGTCGGAGTTGACTGGTTGAGAGATTACCTGATGAACGAGTTGATAGAATTCGATGGAAGTGTCATAAATCCCGGTTCCGAATGTAAAGTCTAAGCGCAAGGTTAAAGGTTGGGGGATTAGAGAAATGCCTGCCAGGTCGGCACTTTTCAAGTCTTCTATGCAAAAATGTTTTAAAGGGCGATCGGTTGTAGCCGTCATAGAATTATATTTTCTTCGGTACTGTGCGTGTTTGAACCTGGGATAAACTGAATATGATTGCCAAACTGGTCGTATCGGCGGCGGTAACTTTTACCGCGAGCGATTGACTTTTCTCTGAAATTGACATACGATATCATCAGGGGAATCTGTGCGGTCATATAAAGTGTTTTCAACTAAAATTAGTGGCAGAAAATATGGAAACTTTGCTGTTAACAGTCGTAATTATTTTGCAGTTCGTGCTAATCTTTTTAATTCTACAGCGCGAGTACCAGTTGTTGGCAGAAGGTTTGGGTGTCCGGGGAGAATCTCAACTTTCAAAGGCTACAATCCAGAAACAAAGGGCAAGTTCAAAAAACTTATGGGATAATCCACCACAAGCATCAGAGGAACTTAAGTTGACTGTTGCTGAATTTAAGGATAAGTATGACAGGAGTGAACCGTGGGATGGAGATTTTGCAGCCTGAAAACTTTTCCTACTCTACAAAGAGAGGAGTTTGACTGTGGAGAAGAGGAAATTAATAATTATCTAAAAAATCTAGTTGAAACGGCTGATGAAGCTGGTTTTTCTAGAACTTTTTTGATGATTCTGGAACCGGGAGAGGCAAAGGTTTGTGGATTCTATACTCTTAGTGCCTCGACAATTCCTGTTAAAGAATTGCCAGATGAATACAAGCAACCGCTTCCTTTCCCGATTCCGGCTATCTTGATAGGACAGTTTGCAATCGATCGGGTGTGGCAAGGGCAAGGAATAAGCCGCCTACTTTTGGCAGATGCCTATCGTCGAATTTGCTTGCTATTTGAACAAGAAATTATTGGATTTCAGGCGATTAGGGTTGATACTAGAAACGAGGAGGCAAAAGCATTTTGGTTAAAACAGGGTTTTGTGCCTTTTAGAAAGACTCAGCGTTCTCTATTTCTGCCAGTTCGGACTATTCTGAGAGAATTATAAATGTATTCATAAAATTAGAAATTCAACCCACTCTCGTCGGGTTTCGTTTGACAAGACGCGGTTTCAACCGCCGAGTCTTAAAATAAAAGTCCTCGCAGGAGAGTACAGCACAGCAACGGAAACCGGAGACTACGCGGAAACCAAAGCCACGCGAAAACCCCTGAGCCACCACCTGAAGACCGCCGAGTCGTAGTTACGAACGGCACCACGGCAATTGACCGCATTGTTGCCCCAGGAACCACCACGCAGCACCCGGTTATTATTTGTGCCAGTTTCCCAAGAACTTCCGTCAGTCGATGCGCCATTGTAGTTATCATGCCAGCGATCGCTGCACCATTCCCAAACATTCCCGTGCATATCATACAAACCAAACGGATTCGGCGGAAAACTCCCCACATCCGTTGTTTGTTTGCGGTAAAGTCCCTTCGGCGCAGCACCGTAGGGATAATTGTCATCATAATTAACTAAATCCGGGGTAATTGTCTCGCCAAAACAGAAAGGTGTTGTAGTTCCCGCGCGACAAGCATATTCCCATTCGGCTTCCGAAGGTAAGCGATAAATCTTGCCGATTTTTTGAGAAATTTTCTGGCAGAATTCCAGAGCATTATTCCAGCTTACTTGTTCTACAGGACGTTTCAAACCTTTGATATCAGAAGGGTTATTCCCCATCACTACTTCCCACTGTTCTTGAGTAATGGGATATTTACCCATAAAAAAAGGAGAGATATTAACAGTACGCTGCGGCCCTTCATTGTTACTTCGCCCTGCTTCTGTATTGGGGGAACCCATCACGAAACTGCCACCAGGAATTGCTACCATATCTAAGATTGCACCGCTACCTAAATTTTCACTATAAAATTGTGCTTGACAGCGTTGACGGCTACTTATATTACCCCGCACCTCAACTGTCACCGGGTCAAAGTCAAACCTTTTTAAAGTCTGTATAAAATTTGGTGTTGACTGACGTTGAAAATCTCTTAAAACTTCCTCTGCTGATTGATAGCGCTGCTGGATATCTTGTGCCAACAACTTAGATAAAATCAATTCCAATTCCTTGTCTATGGGAGTTTTCAAATGTTGCTGCCAATTTCCAGTCCAGCTATAACCGTGTTCCGTCCACAAACCATAAGGATGTACCCCCGTCAGTAGATGAAAAGCCGTCGCCCCCAAGCTAAACAAATCGCTGGCTGCATAAGCTTCACCCCCTTGCATTTGTTCAAGCGGTGCATAACCATGCGAACCAATTTGCGTTCCCTGTCGCGATATCACTGTTCCCGACAACTGTTTGGAAACTCCGAAATCAATCAGCACTAACACACCGTCGCTGCGACGGCACATAATATTCTCTGGCTTGATATCTCGGTGAATGATTTTTTGTTCGTGAATAAACTTGAGAACAGGTAGAAGTTCTAGTAATAGTTGCTTAACTTGGCTTTCTTGCCAAATTCCCTGATTTGGGAAAAGCGTCAACAAATTATCGCCATCGATAAACTGCTGTACGAGATACAAATAGTTGCCTTCTTCAAAGTAGGCATCAAGGGATGGAATTTGGGGATGTTGTCCTAGCTGTTGCAGTTGTCTGGCTTCTTGCTGAAATAATTCTCTCGCTTTGCTACTCTCCCAAGTCCCCTGGAAATTTGGTGCTAATTGTTTAACGACACAGCGTTGATTTAGTCGATCGATATCTTTAGCTAAATAGGTTCTACCGAAACCGCCTGCACCGAGGAATCCTATCATCCGGTAACGGTTTCGCAGGATGGGGACGAGTTCAAGGTGACAATCGATGCAATGTGTACGCCCGCCGGGGTTTTCAGGCTTTTTGCAGTTGGGATTGATACAGCAAATCATTTATTTTACGAATGATATTGTTTATATTATATAGTGTGCAAGAACCCCGACTTCTGTAATAAGTTTTTGCCAAAATCGTGAATTTTGTAAGAAGTCGGGGTTCTTGGGTGTGTTTTTAAACCCGGAGATCCCCCCTCGCCCCCCTTAACAAGGGGGAAGAACACTCAAAGTCTCCCTTTTTAAGGGGGATATAGGGGGATCGAAACTTCACGTTGTTAGACAGATGCAATCCGACGCTCGATCGCATTATAGAACCGATCGCCCATCTCACCCATCGCCACCTCAAGTAACACTTGATTATCAGCACTCAAAACCCGCAAAGGTGATTCAGCCCCGCCAACTAAACCGATTTTATGCCACATTTTAGTCAAATGTTCTTGCAGGTAAGACTCCCAAATTCCTTGATTTTTAGGGGCGACTGAAACTACAATACAGTTGCCCATTTCACCAAACAAAATTTCATCCCAGCGGCCGACATTTGCCGAATTAAAACTGAGATGAATTTCCGCACCCATTTTAGCAGAGATACAGGATTCCGCGAGGGCGATCGCCATTCCACCTTCCGCACAATCATGGGCAGAACCTACCCAACCTTGCCGAATTCCATCGCGACAAACCGATTGCACTTTTCTTTCTAACTCAAAATTTATCCTTGGGGGTTTCCCAGCTACAATCCCGTGAATTGCCGCTAAATATTCCGAACCTCCCAAAGTAGGAGAAGTTTCGATTTTTGAGCTTTCAGATGGAAGTTCTGAGTTTTGGGATGATTCCCCCATTCCCAGCACATAAATTAAATCACCTTTCTTTAGCCAAGCTTGGCCGCAAATCTTCTTCAAATCGGGAATTAACCCCACCATTCCGATTACCGGAGTCGGATAAATTGGTTGAGGATTTCCCTCAGCATCAACCGTTTCATTGTAAAGAGAAACATTGCCGCCAGTCACAGGCGTTCCCAACTCCCGACAAGCATCAGCAATTCCGCGACAAGCTGACGCTAACTGCCAATATCCGATCGGCTTTTCAGGACTGCCAAAATTCAAATTATCAGTAACTGCGAGAGGTTCAGCACCCACACAGCTTAAATTTCTCGCTGCTTCCGCTACGACTGCTTTTGCACCCTCATAAGGATCGAGATAAACATAACGAGAATTGCAATCAACCGTTGCAGCAACTCCAGGAATCATCCCCAGGGGCGCTTCCTTCTTGCTAAGGGGGGGAGAAACTTTTGGAGTTTCCCTACCTTGTGCCTTTGTAAATAGAGGAATTACTTCTTCTTCCTGTTTGCTTTCGGAAGCTAGAGAAACAGCATTTTCTCTCAGTAGATCCCCCTTAGCAAGGGGGTGTACTTCTAGCCCTTTAGCAAGGGAAGATTGGCAAGGTTCTAGCGGACGCAATCTGACAACCGCAGCATCAGCGCCTCCCGGTAAAACCACAGTATTGTTTTGCACTTGATGGTCGTATTGGCGATAAACCCAGCGTTTTGAAGCGATGGTGGGAGTATCTAAAAGCGTCAGCAAAATCTGATTCCAAGTTTGGAATTTACCGTTAATTTCGATACCTGTAACTGTAGGTTGTGGCAGGGAATCCGCCGTCCAATCCCATGCTTTTTTAGCATATTCTGGCGGTTCTGTCAACAATTCTCGGTGATAAATTGGCGTGTTATCTGCCAAAGCAGTGGCGGTAATTTCGGCAGCGATTTCGCCTTTAAAGAGAATTCGGACGATCGGCTCTTCAATCACTGTACCCGCGACTACGGCGTGCAATCCCCAGCGGTGGAAAATATCGATTAATTCCTGTTCGCGTCCTTTTTGGGCAACAAACAACATCCGTTCTTGGGATTCCGAAAGCAGGTATTCGTAGGGAACCATACCGCTTTCTCGAACGGGAACTTTGTCTAAATCAAACTCAATACCGACGCCGCCTTTGGCTGCCATTTCTGATGTCGAACAGGTGATTCCTGCCGCGCCCATGTCTTGGGCGGCGACGACTGCACCGGTTTTGAATGCTTCTAAACAAGCTTCTATTAAGGATTTTTCTAAAAATGGATCTCCTACTTGGACTGCGGGGCGATCGTCCATTGATTTGTCGGTCAATTCGGCACTGGCAAAACTTGCTCCTCCCATGCCATCTCTGCCAGTGGTTGAACCGACATAAAGCACGGGATTTCCGATGCCAGAAGCGCCGGATTTTACGATTTCTTGAGTTTCCATTAAACCCAAGGCCATGACGTTAACTAAGGGGTTGCCGGAATAAGCAGGATCGAAGTAAACTTCGCCGCCAACTGTGGGTACTCCGATGCAATTTCCATAATGGGAAATTCCCGATACTACGCCTTTGAACAATCTCTGAGTTTTAGCATCGTCTAAGTTGCCAAAACGCAGGGAATTTAAAAGTGCGATCGGGCGAGCCCCCATTGTGAAGATATCGCGCAGAATCCCGCCGACACCGGTTGCCGCACCTTGGAAGGGTTCGACTGCTGACGGGTGGTTGTGCGATTCAATTTTGAAGGCGAGTTGCAAGCCTTCTCCCAAGTCTACGACGCCGGCATTTTCTCCGGGCCCGACGAGAATTCGATCGCCCTCTGTGGGAAACTGTTTTAATAGCGGCCGCGAATTTTTGTAACAGCAGTGTTCGCTCCACATGACGCCGAACATTCCCAATTCAGCTTTATTAGGATGGCGGCCGAGACGCTGAACGATTTCTTCATATTCTTCAGGTGTGAGTCTTTCACCGGCAATTTGTTCGGGGGAAAATGGGGATTCGGAGATGGGAGACATGGAAACTCGTTATAAACCACAGGCTTTATTCTAAATGCCCTGTGCTTGCTTAATCTAAAATCTATAATCTAAAATCTACAATCCTAGGTCTTTGGGTTGTGAATCTAAAATCTAAAATCTAAAATCTAAAATCGAATGACTTTACCTCGAAATCTCAATTTTGCTAACCAAAACTTGCGGAACCGTTCTTTTAAAGGGCTTGACTTGTCAGGGGCGAATTTCAGCGGTTGCGACATTCGAGGCTGCAATTTCACCGGGGCGATTTTGAGGGGGGCAAATTTTCAGGGTGTCAGAACCGGACAAAGCCGCAGGCGGGTGAGAAATTTGATTGCTAGGGCTGGGGTAACGGCGGTGACAGTGACGACGGCTGGGGCTTTGACTGGACTGATTGGCGGGGCGGATGCGGGGGCTGTGGCGGTGGCCGGAACGGCTGCGACGGCGATTGCTGCGACTCGGGGCGAGGCGGGAATTGTGGCGGGGGCTGTGGCTGGGGCTGCTGCTGCGATCGGGGCTAGCGGTATTGTGACATTTTTTGGCGGAGATACTATCAGGGGAATTGTCTTATTTTTGGTTTCTGGGGTAATTCTTGGGTTAACTGCGATCGGCTTTTTTATCGCTGTTGAAGAAATAGAAAAATTGTCGGTAACGTCGTTTAGAAAAGCTGATTTAACTGATGCTGTATTCGATGCGGGGGCGGTTCTAGATGCAGATTTTTCCGATGCGCGAGGAGTGCCGTGGTAGACAACCTGCTTCTAAAATCTAAAATCTAAAATCAGATGACTAAGTTTCCCCACGATCAGTTTGCAAAAGAATACCTGCAAGAGTTATTATCCCCCCTCGGAGAAGTAGAAACGAGCAAAAATGTCACTGCTGAAGTTAGAGAAATTGATGTTTGGTTTCAACCAACTTCTTTTGAGGGCGAATATGTCCAAAGTTTGGGTTTGTTAGGTAAAATGGCTGCAACGGCGGCGATAATTGAACCGTTTCGCAATCCTGTGACTGCTGAGGGAATTTTTAGCTGTGTCGTTAAGTTATTAAATAGTAGGGCAGAACAGGGGCGGCGGGCTAATCGACAAGATCAACGTTTTGAGGAAAGACAATTACCGATGTTGTGGATTCTCACTCCTACTGCTTCGGAGGCTTTATTAAGCAGTTTTGGTTTTCGGACTCCTGAAGAATCTGAGGGCTGGGGGAGGGGAGTTTATTTTTTATCGGAGGTTTGGAGAGTTGGCTTAATCGCTATTCACCAGCTAGCGAGGACTCCAGAGACTATGTGGTTGCGGATCCTGGGTAGGGGCCGGGTGCAGCAAGGGGCGATCGCGGAATTAACTGCATTTCCCATTGATGCTTCAATTCGAGCTAATGCGCTACAATTACTTTACATCTTGCAGGAAAATTTGCAAGCGAATACACCAACTAATCCCACAATGGATGATGAAGATCAGGAGTTAGTTATGGCGATCGTACCCCTTTTTCAACAAAAGTTACAAGAAGCACGAGAACAAGGTCTTGTACAAGGTCTTGTACAAGGTCTTGAGCAAGGAAGAGAACAAGGTCTTGAGCAAGGAAGAGAACAAGGAAGAGAACAAGGACAGCGGTTGATTTTAGAGAGTTTATTGCAGGTCAGATTTGGGGAGTTAGACCCGATAACTGTCACCTTTTTGCGCCCGGTATCGGCTCTACCTACTGCCGAGTTTACGATGTTGTTAGTGCAATTGTCTATGCTGCCGATCGCCCAAACCGATCGCCAACAAGTCCAAACTTTGCTAGCGGAAAGTGTTTTGAACAACCGCTTCAGCGAATCAGGACAATTGGAAGAACGCCCGGTTACTCTCATCCCCAATTTGCTCGGTTTATCCCCAGAAAACTTATCATTACTGTTGTCAGAATTGCCTCAATTATCCCTGGAAAATCTGATAGCTAGATTGCCAGATCGATCGACTTAAAAACTAACAATGTGGCGCTCACCTCTGCTTTTGAAACAAGTCGGGGTTCTGGGTGTATAATCAGAGACTGTGGTAATTTGTCATTTGCCGATGAAGTTGCGATCGTTCTTTTCTTTCCTCATTGCTGGCGTCTTGGCACTCTTAGGCTTGAGTGCCGGCGGTTTTTACTGGCTGACAACTCACACTCCCCTGAATTTGCTCGCCGGCGGGCCGACAACTACTCCGGCTGCGGCTGTGTTTGTCTCGAAACAAGCACCTTTGTTAGCATCAATGCTGGTAAATCCCGATCGCCTTGAAGCATTGCGACAAGTTTTTGCTACTCCCGAAGAAAGAAGTCGATCGCACGCGGAATTTGAGCAAATCAAAAAAAGCCTCCTCGCCAATACAGGCCTCGATTACAGTCGAGATATCCAACCTTGGATAGGTGACGAAATTACCCTAGCTGTCACAGATATAGATTTTGATGGCGACAGCAAAAACGGCAAACAAACCGGGTTTTTGCTGGCCGTTTCCTCCCAAAATGCCGATCGCAGCCAAAAATTTCTCGACTCCTACTGGCGAAAACAATCTCGTGCAGATAAAACAGTGCAGTCGGAACTATATAAAGGCGTCCAACTAACTTACAAAAAATCCCCGACAGCAAACAAAAAAAACTCTCCGATTTCGCCTTTTAACCCGCTTTCTCTGCCGAATTCAACTTTGCCGCGCAGCTTCGCAACAGCGGCTATCCGTGGCAGTTCAGATACAGGAAATAACCCAAGTTTTGTTTTATTTGCCAACAGCCCAAATGTGATTCGAGATGCAATTAACAACGTTGAAGCAGCAAACCTAAATCTCAACAATAGTCCTAATTATCACAAAGCTTTCCAGCAGTTAACTCAAGGCAGAATAGCTTTAGCATTTGTTAATCTCCCGCAGTCAGCAACCGAGCAAAATCCCCAAGTTTCTCTTAATTCCCTCGCAGTTGCTGTCGGAGTCAACCGACGGGGATTGCTGGCTCAAACTGCTTTAGTGACATCGCGAGAAAACACAGCTTCTCCAACACTCTCCGAACCGGTGAAAGCCTTGCAATACATTCCATCAGCCAGTCCTTTCGCGATCGCCAGCACCGATTTAAGGAATTTTTGGGCTGATTTGTCATCGGCGGTGTCCACTAATGCAGAACTCTCAAAATTAGTCGATCGCACCCTGGCAGATATTCAGCAAGTTTGGAGCGTCAACCTGCAGCAGGATATATTTAACTGGGTACAAGGAGAATACGCTTTAGCAGTGCTTCCGAATTCGTCAAATCGTGCTGACTGGATTTTTGCCGCCGAAACATCTGCCGATTCCCAACAGGCGATCGACAAACTAGATGAAATTGCCCGCAGCAAAGAATACAGCATCGGCAGCTTCACTCTCAGAAACCAGAAAATTACCGCTTGGACGCAGTTGACAACGAGCCAGAATTCTGGTAAACAAAATAATAGAAAAAGTGTGCTCGAAACCCAGGCAAAAGGAGTTCGAGCCGCCGTCGGCAAATACGAAATTTTCACGACTTCAGTAGAAGCAATGGACGCAGCACTAGAAGCAGCCGAAACAGGCTCTTTAGTTGTAAATCAAGATTTTCAAACCAGCATTGAACCGCTACCGCCATCAAACGACGGCTATTTTTATTTAGACTGGCCCTCCAGCAGGGCAATTTGGGAAAAACAAATCCCGCTGTTGAGGTTAATTGAACTTTCGGCAAGACCACTGTTCGACCACTTGCGATCGCTCACCGTCACCAGTACGGGAGAAATAACAGGAATTCGCAAAGCTACAATATTTATGCGGCTGAATTAGTCAGTAGTCAGTAGTCATTAGTCAGAAGGAAGAAGGAAGTTCGGCAACGGATTCGCTCGACGGATGTAACGGATGTCAGGAAGAAAAAAGGAAGAAAGAAGAAGGAAGAAGGAAGGAAGAACAAGAAACTACTCCCAATTCCCAATTCCCAATTCCCCATTCCCAATAACTAAGGACTAATAACTACTGGCTGCTTCACCTTTTTCGGTTGCCCAAAATAAGCTTGAAACACCTCTTTCGCGATCGGGGCCGCGGCAACAGAACCAAAACCGCCATTTTCCACAACCACGGCGATCGCAATTTCCGGCTTGTCAGCAGGCCCAAACGCCACATACAAAGAGTGATCCTCCTGTCCGATGACCTCCGAAGTCCCAGTTTTGCCCGCCGTCATGGGAATCGTACCGTCATTCATCCCCTGTCCCGTACCCTCGGCCACCACCGCGATCAGTCCTTCCTTAATCACCTGAATTGTCGAAGGTTTCATCCCAATCTTTACCCGTTTAGTCTCCGGTGTGCCGGTCATAGAAGTCAAAAGATGGGGCTTCACGCGATAGCCGCCGTTAGCGATCGAACTCACCATCACCGCCGCCTCCAAAGGAGTCACCAACACCAACCCCTGGCCGATCGACATCGTTACTGTATCACCCGCATACCAAGGTTCTTCATAGATTTTCTCCTTCTCCTCCGGCGTCGGGATTTGACCGTGATTGCCACCGCTTAGCCCCAAAAGATTCAAATCCGTATCCTTGCCAATTCCCAAGCGGTGTCCCCACTTAGAAATTTGCTCCGGCCCCGTACTCATCCCCACTTGATAAAAAAACGTATTGCTGCTGAAAGCCAAGGCATCCCGAAAGCCTATGTAGCCGTAACCGCCGCTGTGTTCGTTAAAATCAATTCCCCCCACAGTAATGTAAGACGAAGTACCGAGAATTGAGTCCGGCGAAAACTTGCCCGACTCCAGGCCCGCGACGGAAGTCACAATTTTAAAAGTGCTGCCGGGGGGATAGCCTTGCATGGCCCGATTCAAAAATGAATTTTCCTGGTCTTGAAGAGTTGCCCAGTCATCCTTAGTGATTTTTCGCGTAAACAGATTGGGGTCAAAAGTCGGGTGGCTGGCCATAACTAATACCGCGCCGGTTTTCACGTCCAGGGCCACTACTGCCCCCCGGCGGTTCCCCAGGGCTTTTTCGGCTGCTTTTTGCATGGATAAGTCTATGGTTAGCTGCACCGCCTCACCGGGTTTGGGCGGTGTCTCTCCCATCAGCCGCAATTCTTGATTTTGGGCATTTACCTCGATCAGCCGATCGCCCCAAACTCCGGCAATCTTCTTGTTAGAACTCGCTTCTATGCCCATCTGACCGACAATCATCCCCATCGGATATTCCGGGTGATCTTCCAAGTCTGCTGCGGTAGCTTCGCCAATATATCCGAGAACGTGAGCCGCCAAACTGCCTTCGGGATAATAGCGGTTCGCTTCGGGCCGCACTTCCACTCCCCGCATTTGTCCCACCTGTTCTGCTAGCGGCACAAACACCTCTGGCGGCATCGCTTGCTTGATGCGCACCGGTCTGTAGGATAGAGGATCGACCTGTGTTAATTTCTGTAAAATTTCTTTGGTCGGAATTTTAACCAGCGGACTCAACTTTTCTGCTGTCGCTTTCCACTCTTCCGGCGTTTGTTCTTTCGGCCACAAATATACCGATCGAGCTAAATTGTTCGCCGCTAGCAGCTTGCCGTTGCGATCGACAATGTGTCCGCGATTCGCAGGCATTGGCACAAGGCGAACGCGATTGTTTTCGGCTCGTTCCCGGTTTTGCTTCCCTTGTACCAGTTGCAATTCCACCAGCCGACTAGCGTGCAGGCCCAGCAAACCGGTTGCCACCAGCATTAACACGATCGCCCGGTGTATCGGACGATCCTGTTTTTTAGGAGTTTCCCCCAGGGTTTTGTCAGAAGAATGAAATCCTGATATCGAATAAAATTGTCGTTGCATCATTCTATAGGTAGATGTCAAGTCCTAGATTTTAGATTCCTGATTGTCAATTGTGAAGTATACATCATCAGACCGGGGACGCTCGGGCCTCGATCGTTGGGGGAAGCGCAATCATTGATAATTAGTTTTTGACTAATAACTAATAACTCATGAATGCTGACTGCTGACTAATCCCCCAAGCACCAAGAAATAGCCAGCAAAATCAAGGTCAGGCTCAGCCAATTAGGGAAGTGGAGCCAGCCGGATAGACCCATAGGTAACAATACCAAAACCTGTGTCAATAGGGAACAGATCGTCAACACCAAGGCTAGGAGTATCAAAATAATCATCTTGACACCGTACAATTTCGGATATGAGTCGATCGCCTGTGGCAGAAATTGGAGTGGCACTCGGAGCGCGAGCGCACACGGATTGTTCTGATAGACATAAACAAGAGAAACCAGGAGGTTTTGAATAAATTTAAAAAAAGTTATTTTTCCTCCAGAGTTATGGTTGTAGGGGCTGCGATGGGTAAATTCTGAGTTGTAATTTTAAGTTGTGAGCGAGGAATATTGCCATGTTGTTTAATCAGCGAGCCAATTTCAAAAACGGTGCACTCTTGGCGGCGATCGCCGCGATCGCCGCCCTACCAGTTTTAGCAGAAACAGCCAATTTCGGCACTTTAACTTTATCGCGAGGTTTTGGAGCCCCAACAGCAGTTTTGAGAGGTTCCACAGGCGGATCGTACTCTCTATCTGCCATTGCCAACGCCGATCGGCACAAAAACAAATGTTTGGGTTTTGCCACCCCAACTCCCGACCACATCATCGTCTTGCAGCAAAACTTTTCAAAACTCGCAATCAAAGTCAACAGCGGAGGCAAGGACACAACCTTACTCGTACAAGGCCCCGGTAATGCGGTGCGCTGCGGAGACGATGCAGGCCAGAATAAAGATGCTGGCATTGTTGATTCAGACTGGCAAGCAGGCTCTTACAGGATTTGGGTCGGTACTCTCGAACCCGGAGTCAAGTCTAACTATACAATCTCAGTACAGGAATAGAACGCCGCGGCGCTGTGGGATGGGGAAAATCAAATACGATCGAATTCTCCCCCAATCTGCCAATCTGCCAATCTCCCACTCCCCCAATCTGCCAATCTGCCAATCTCCCACTCTCCAATCTCGCGATCGGCCTCTCACTTACGCCATCCAGTAAAATGTAAAATCGAAAGTGGCGTGTTTAACCAAAATTGGTAAATCCGAAAGTGCTAAAGACTCTTAGAGCTGACTTCAGTATAATTTTTGATCGCGACCCTGCCGCTCGCAACTGGTTGGAAGTTTTATTTTGTTACCCCGGTCTTCAGGCCCTAGTGCTGCACCGCCTCGCACATTGGCTTTACGTGCTGGGACTTCCCTTCATCCCCCGCTTTATTTCCCACATAGCTCGCTTTTTGACCGGAATTGAAATTCACCCAGGGGCAACGATCGGCAAAAGCGTCTTCATCGACCACGGTATGGGGGTTGTGATCGGCGAAACAGCGATTATCGGCGATTTTGCCCTAATTTACCAAGGTGTCACCCTTGGCGGAACAGGCAAGGAAAGCGGCAAGCGTCACCCTACCGTCGGCGAAAATGTAGTTGTCGGTGCCGGCGCCAAGGTACTCGGCAATCTGCTAATTGGCAACAACGTTCGCATCGGCGCAGGTTCCGTCGTGCTGAGGGACGTACCATCTGACTGTACGGTTGTAGGGATTCCCGGCCGCATCGTCTATCGATCGGGAGTGCGCGTCAATCCCCTAGAACACGGCAGTTTGCCGGATTCGGAAGCTGTGGTAATTCGCTCTTTGCTCGATCGCATCGAGTCCCTCGAACAGCAAGTAAAAAGTTTGCTTCCTCAAGCATCTGTCTCCTTAACTTCTGTTCCCCATTCCCACAATTTCCACTCAGTATCAGAAGCTTTAAACCAAGCCAGCAATGTAGCCTTAGCCGAAAAAACAGAGCTAGTTACAACCCCTAGCTGCAAGTTAAAAGATAAAGCAATTCAAGAATTTTTCGACGGCACCGGCATCTAAAAATAGTTTTGAGTGTTGAGTTTTTCATTGGGAATTTTTCAACTTAAAACTTTCCTACTGACAGCAGTCAACAGTCAACAGTTAACAGTCGTCAACTGACTTCAAGGATTAACCGATCGCACAGACCAATTTCCCTCCCCGTCGCGCCGATAAAGCGATCGGTTCTGCGGTTCCTCCCGTAACTCCAACAAATCCACCGTTTCCGGTTCCAACAACAGCAAGCAAAAATTAGGCAGCGGCTCGATCGCATCTGGGGAAGCAGAATCAAAAGCACTAGCCGGGGCTTTGTCTTCCCCCGGATGAGGCCAAGCAAACTGAGATCTAGCCGCCTCTGAAAGCTCCTGCCAAGCTGTGCGGCGCGATGAGCACAACTCTGCCTCTGGATCATCTGCCCCTACCAAAATCAGTTGTCCAGCAATCCGAAATTGTTCGCGAGTTTTGGGGAAATACCAGCAAATTTCCCCCCAAGGATAGAGGTTAATTTCCTCTGCCTTTTGACTGCGAATATCTGTAATAAATTTCAACTGATTAGTATCTTCTAAAAAGCCTCGAAACACCACAGTGCGGTTAGCCGGACGGCCGGTGGCACGAACAGTTGCTAGTTGCAAGTAGCGGGCAAAAGCAAGACTGCGGTTGCGGTGGAGGGCACGAGCTAAGGGCGATCGCCAAAGTGCTAAAGACATAATTAATAACCTATCATATTGGTAATGGGATTAGTCAGTAGTCAGTAGTCATTAGTCATTGGAAAAAAGGTAATTGGGAAAAAGGGAATTGCGAATTCGATCAGGTGTGCACACCAGCACGCTACTACTGACTAATGACTGCTAGCTAATAACTAATAACTAATGACTGCTGACTAATGACTCTTCTTTCTGCTATTGGTAATTTTATGTCAAATTCACTCTCAAAACTCAAAACTATTGAAACTCCCCACAGCGGCTACCACTGGGACGGCAGTTCCCGCCGCTTTTTTGAAGGCTGGTACTATCGAATAACATTACCCATTCACGGACAATCTTTTGCATTCATGTATTCCATCGAAGACCCCAGAGGCGGTCAACCTTACAGTGGCGGTGCAGCTCAAATTCTCGGTCCGAAAGATAGCTATTTGTGCCGAACCTTCCCCGATGTAAATAAGTTTTGGGCGCACCGAGAAAGCTTGGCTTTCGGACATTGGGGCAAAACAAATTTACAAATTAAACCCCAATATTTAGAACCGCAAATATTCGACAGTCGCGTCGAAGAAGGTTATCAAGCTACTGCTACTTTGAATCAAGGTTATCTGCACGATCCGGGAAGCGGCAGCCGCTGTTTTTGGCAGTACGAAATTAAACCTATTTACGGCTGGGGAAACTCTGAGGAAATCCAGAAATCCACGGCAGGAATGCTATCTTTTTTACCCGTATTTGAACCGGGATGGCAAATTTTAATGGCTCACGGTTTAGCCACGGGCTGGATTGATTGGAACGGCCAACGCTACGAATTTAAAGATGCTCCCGCTTACAGCGAAAAAAACTGGGGCGGTGCTTTTCCGCAAAAGTGGTTTTGGATTAATTGCAATTGTTTTCAAGGCGAAAAGGATTTAGCTTTAACTGCTGGCGGCGGCAAGCGGGGCGTGCTGTGGTGGATGGAATCGGTAGCAATGATTTGTCTGCATTACCGAGGCAAATTTTACGAATTTGTGCCTTGGAATTCGCAAGTTAGTTGGAATATTGAACCTTGGGGAAGCTGGAAAATGCAGGCTAGAAACAGCCAGTTTGAAGTTGAGTTAATTGGCACTACAAAGAGTTCTGGTACTTATGTGCGAACTCCTACTGAAAAAGGCATGGCTTTTTGCTGCCGGGATACGACGCACGGCGAATTGCGCTTGCAACTGCGAGAATTGTTGGGGGGAAATGTTGAAAAAAATGGTAAGCAGCGTTCTAAAATTATCTTAGAGGCTCAAAGTTCTTTATCGGGTTTGGAAGTTGGGGGCGGGCCTTGGGATGAAGTTTGGCGATCGAATTAAGTCAGCAGTCAGTAGCCAGTAGCCAGTAGTCATTAGTCATTAGTCATTAGTCATTAGTCAGTTAATAGTTAACAGGAGTCAGAACAGCCATGATCAATTTACTCGGTTGGCAATTAGGCAAATTCTACCGCAGCCAGGGGTTACAAAAAACTCTCAAGGTGATTTTGGGACTAATTTTATGTTTGAGCACAATCTTGATGCCAGCGGCAATTGCTAGTGCTGCAGGTGATTTGTCTCGCCAACCTGTCACCGAAATTACTGTTAGTTTAGGTAACGAAGTGGGGGAACTTAAGTTTTTCCCCAATCTGCTAGAGTTTGAATCGGGCAAGCGCTATAAATTAGTGCTGAAAAATCCCAGTTCGCAGAAACATTATTTTACTGCTAAAAACTTTGCTGATGCGAGTTGGACTCAAAAAGTTGAAGCTGGTAATGTGGAAATTAAAGGAAGTATTCACGAACTGGAACTTAAACCGGGCGCTATGGCAGAATGGGTGTTTGTGCCGATTAAATCGGGAAGTTACAACCTGCGGTGTACGGTAGCCGGACATACAGAGGCGGGGATGATTGGGAAAATTACGATCGCCTCTTAAATCCCAGTTAATACATTAAGAGATTGACTAATTTTTGTGTAATCGGAAAACCAGTCTGACGCTCAAAGTGTATAAACATCGGACTAGGATTTGCCTCTAAAAATACATACTCACCCGTTGGCTTGACACGCCAATCAATAGCAGTCCACTCTAGCATAAATGCCTTTAATATTGCCAAACATTGTTTTTTAACTGATTCTGGCAAATCTATCGGAATTAGCTCTGCCTCTAAATCTTCCCGAAAATCCAAAGCTTGACTGCTAATTTCGGCAGAATAAACTGATTCACCAATCACATAACTGCGAATGTTTGTCCCAGGAATATACTCTTGTATTGTGACAGGAGAAATACTCAAAGCCAAGTCCAGGCGATTAGGTTCTAAATGCGTCTCTGTCACTAACTTGGTATGAGCGCCACCATAAACAGGCTTAAAAATTGCTTTTTCATGATTTTCGACAAATTCCCTAACTTGCTCTGGATTGTTACTGATTAAAGTTGCAGGAATTGTCACTCCTATTTGCTTTGCCTTGCTCAGTTGTAGGGGTTTTTCTTTATGAAATTGGTATGCCTGCCAAGAATTAATCCAGCGAGCCGGACAAGCTTGCATGAGCGATCGCACTGTACTCATGGAATCGTTCAATGCAACTTGGTTTTGATGTGCATCTTTTAACTGTGGAACGTAAACACCGGAGAAAATGCGCCAAAATACACTGTGAATATCTTGAAAATTCAAAAGGCGACCTCCGGGTAGCGTCAAGCACCCTACCAGGGTATCAGGTTGCCAAGACAGACGTAACTGTCTTGGAAACAGATAGGTATCTAAATAATCTACTTCTGCACGGGCTTGGGTAAGAGCATCTTTTATATGAGCAGCATGAGCATCTGAATCATTACCCAGAATTAAAATGTTCATGGGAAATTTGAAAATTAAAAATGTACTAAAATTAAGTAGACATATGAAAAGTGGCCTCACTTGTTTTGAGAGTGTTGCAACTTTTTATATATTAAAAACAAGACACTCAAATGAGGCTAAGTTTTTTAAATTCTCATTACAAAAACAATCAGAATAGTTCAGAAATTAGGCAGAATTTTTACCATTGCCGGCACGAACGAGATTACCAATCAATAGGGCTTCCACCGCCTTCAAACCAAGCTTTCGTGCAATATCCTCCACCCTCTTCACCTATAGCCAGAGTGGTCACCGGAGGGTCAAGGGGAATAGGCTGGGGAGGAAATCCTCCTCCTCCCTCACTTCCCGGACAGGGAGCTGAGATACACTGTATCCCACCACCTTCTTCACCTATAGCTAGAGTGGTAGCCATTATTCCACCTCCGATGTGGGCAGCCTCTTCATCAGTTAGGGTCTCTTCAAAATCCAAATCAATTGCTTCCAGGTCAGCAATATTTAGATCAAAAGGATGATTCATAAAAATCTCCTAAGTAGGTAGGCGCTGTAAAACACACTTATGTTAAGGATTGTAAAGTACCCACATTCCCTAAGCGTGGCTAAGTTAGCCCTGTTTACATAATGCTACATAGCTCGGTTTAATCCCGCTTACCTACTTACTTGAGTAAAAGATTAGGTGTGTTTACAAATAATCTAAATCAAGAGGAGGAAGTGATGTTGCCATTTTGGCAAGTTTCAAAGTAAGTATTGTAAATGTCAATTTAAAAATCTTAACCTGACTCTAGCGGAGCCATTGTCAGTCCAGCACGGCTCAATTGCATATGATAAAGTTCTGCTTGCTCTTGCGGGCCAACCCAGACAGTGGCCTGGCCTTCGTGGTGGATTTGGTTGGCGAGTTTCCAAGCTCGATCGCTCGTCATCCCTGGAATGTATTTCGTCAAACATTCCACAACGTGCTGAAATGTGTTGAAATCGTCGTTGAGGACTATTACCCGATAGTTGGGATAAGGTTTGCGGGTAACTTGACTCGATCGAACGGGTGCTATGGTTGGTGAAGAGGTCATCGCGCGAACAGCCACTAAAACTACAAAATTTGTAAAAAAGTTACCGATAGCACTATAACACAATTTCAGAATTTTTTAACTACTACGAAGTAGTTCGATCGGCTTCGGCGTTTATTTTCACTGCTGCGCCCTGTGTTGCACCGCGCCCCTCAAACTCAAGTTAATACTCATCTCAAGAAAGACTAAAGTCCTCACTACGAACCTATGAAGTTTGTAGTGAGGACTTTAGTCCTCAAACTCAGATGCTACTAAGCCGCAGCCAAATTTGCTGCTGCGAAATCCCAGTTAGCCAAATTATCCAAGAAATTAGTAATGTAGTCGGGACGGCGGTTTTGGAAATCCAAATAATAAGCGTGTTCCCACACATCCAAAGTCAGCAACGGAGTTTGGCCGTGTGCTACCGGGGTGTCGGCGTTGGCAGTTTTGGTAACTTTCAAAGTACCGTTATCTAAAACCAGCCAAGCCCAGCCGCTACCGAACTGAGTTGTCGCAGCAGTCTTGAATTCTTCTTTGAATTTGTCGAAGCTGCCGAAGTCGGCGTTGATTTTCTCAGCTAAAGCTCCTGTAGGAGCGCCGCCGCCACCTGGTGCAAGGGAATTCCAAAAGAAATTGTGGTTCCAAACTTGACCTGCATTGTTGAAAATGCCGGCTTTGGATGGGTCTTTAGCAGATTCCTTGACAATTTCTTCAAGGGATTTGCTCGCCATTTCCGTCCCTTCAATCAGTTTGTTGAGGTTGGTCACGTAAGCAGCGTGGTGCTTGTCGTGATGGAACGAAAACGTCTCGGCCGACATATGACCTGACTCTAGGGCGTCAGCGGCGAAGGGTAATGGTGCAAGTTCAAATGTCATTGTGTTCAATCCTCTCTGGATTACTTTTGGTTTTTCGGTTGACTTTCCGGCTTTTGTATGATTAAAGCCGAGAGTCGCTAGCTTGAGTTTATCAAGCTGTGGTCAATAATTCTTTACAATTTTCATATTTTATAGCAGTTGCAGCATTTTAGGATTTTGACCTTCACCAGCCAGGGTACAAGCCCCCGGATTCATCCGTGAGGTCGCTTTCTTCAATTATCCCATTCTTCAATCTAAAATCTAAAATCTCAAATCTAAAATCGATTGACTTCTGCTTTTCACCAGTCAAATCTACTAATAGCAGGTGTGGACTATCACAAACTTTGGCAAAATGTCAACCCGCCTGCGCGGTAAATAAAAGTTTATGGGAAATTGTCAACACAGGGAATTTTTATAATGGTTATAAATAAATTAAACCGATTTTTTTTCAAAGATAAGCTAACTTTAACTTAAGCTGTAAACAAGTCAAACAGATTGCAGGAGCCGTCTATGCAAAACCGTTCAAATAACCAGATCAATCACCCCCCGCAATGGTTGAATCTGAAACTAATAGTCAGCGCTCTCGAAACAGTTCAAGATTTAATTGTAATTTCTTTGTGTATCGGTTTGTTCTGTTTCATGGTACTCGAACTGCGAGAAATGTTTTTCTCGCTGCTGCCTCCTTTAAATTTTAAGCAAGTGACTGCCGACATTCTATTTTTATTAGTTTTGGTAGAATTATTTCGGCTGCTAATTATTTACTTGCAAGAGCAGCGCGTTTCGATAGGGGTGGCTGTGGAAGTTTGTATAGTATCTGTTTTGCGAGAAGTCATCGTGCGGGGAGTGCTGGAAACTCCCTGGGTTCAAATATTATCAACAGGCGCTTTTTTGATAGTTTTGGGAGTGTTGTTGGTAGTCCGAGTTTGGTTGCCACCAACCTTCGAGGGAATTGACCCGGAACGCCGCCTTGCTAACAGAAATAGAAAAATTTACGAGCCGGAATCTGCTGCCGATCCTGTTGCAATCAATAGCCAGTTTAATTCTCATTGAGTATGGCGGGACAAGCAATTGTAGATTTGAGATTTACTCTTATATTGCTTGTCACGTTACCAGCCATCATTTCCAGTAAAATCAACCTGATAATGTTTGTAGTGAGGACTAAAATCTTCTGAAAATGCAGAGGAATTTAGTCCTCACTACAAACACAAGCTTCATCAGTCATCCCCAATTATTCAAATCTCAAATGGTATTACCCGTTAGCCTGCAATTCCCCCAAACGGGCTAACACTTCTTTAGAATGAATCGCCGGATTGATCTTCACAAAAGTTTCCCGCAAAACGCCTTCAGGGTCAATAATAAAACTGTGTCGCGCCGAGATAAAACTCATCCAAGAACCGTAAGCTTTACTCACTTTACCATCCGTATCAGCTAACAGCGGAAACTTCAAACCTTCGGAATCGCAAAATTCCGCATGGGAATCGACATCATCCGCGCTAATACCGATAATTTGAGTATTCTTTGCCAAGTATTTCGGCAAATCTTCCTGAAATCTCCGCGCTTCGATCGTACATCCCGAGGTAAAGTCTTTGGGATAAAAATACACTACCAGCCACTTACCGCGAAAATCGGAGAGGGAGACTTGTCCGTCGCCGCTGTTTGTGGGCAAGCTAAAATCTGGTGCGGCTTCATTCACCGCTGGAAGCTTTCCACCTAGGGCAAATGCAGGTGCGGCAAAATTGAAACTTAGAACAACTAGACAAATTGCCAATAAAGTGCTAAAAAACTTGCGACGGGACATCATAAATTTAGAAGTAGAACTGTACTTAAGACAAGTTTACAGTTTTCTGATTAAATGGGTAGGGGCAATTCGCGGATTGCTTCTAAAACCCAAAGATCACTCACTCAAATAGCAATTTACCCATGAGCGCTGCACTCCCGTTAACAGGCAAAGTTATAGTAGTCCAGGTAATTAACGGTCAACCCGTTACGATCGAAGTAGACGGCACTAATGCCCCGCTTACTGGAGGAAATTTTGTTGACTTAGTTGAACGCGGTATTTACGACGGAGTGATGTTTCACCGAGTTGTGCGTCAGCCAGATCCTTTTGTGGTGCAAGGAGGCGATCCGCGCAGCAGAGATACTTCAATTCCAGCCAGTCAATTGGGAACGGGTAGTTTTATTGACCCGGATACCAATCAGGCGCGTTTTATTCCTTTGGAAATTAAGCCGCAAGGGGCCGCGCAACCTGTTTACAACCAAGTTGTAACCCAGACGCCGCAGTTGCAGCACACTCGCGGTGCCGTGGCAATGGCTCGTTCTAATGCTTTGAATTCGGCTTCTTCGCAGTTTTATTTTGCTTTGGATGATTTGCCGTTTTTAAATGGCAATTATGCTGTTTTTGGCAACGTTATTCAAGGTTTTGAAACGGTGGATGCGGTGCAGCAGGGCGATCGCATTTCTACCGCAAAAGTCGTTCAAGGAATCGTCCCCAGTCGGGTTTCTAGCATCATTAGCGATGTTAATGTTCTCAACGATTTAATTAATAGTACCAATTTCGTAAATCTGCCTTTGCGAGCCCTCCGATTGACCAACACCCCGAACAACTATCAAGTCACTTCCCAAGACTCTCAGCAAAATTCTAACGGTGTAGTGGGAGGTAGCGCAAACGATCGCATTATCGGTTCACCGACGGATGATGCAATTAACGGCGGCCAAGGCAACGATACCCTCACTGGCGAAGCGGGTAACGACTTTTTGCGAGGTGGCAAAGGTAACGACTCCATTAGCGGCGGTGTTGGCAACGATATTATCAACGGAAATCTCGGCGACGATAATCTCAATGGCGATGCTGGTAACGACTTTTTGCGAGGCGGCAGAGGAAACGATGTTTTAATCGGCGGCGATGGTAACGATATTTTAGCCGGCGATATTGGCAGCGATACTCTCACTGGCGGTGGCGGTGTTGATACTTTTGTTCTGATTACTGGTGACAATCTGGCTTTGGATACGGCGAGCGATATAATTCTTGATTTTAGGCCGGGAGAGGGCGATCGCATTGGCTTAACCAGCAATTTATCCAACACCTCATTCACCCCATCTGGCAGCAACACACTCATTCAATTTGGAGGAGTTACTTTGGCTGTCGTTCAAAATGCCGCCCCCGCAGCAGTTCAAAACGCCGCCTTTGCAATTAACTTTTCTACTATTTCCCGTCCGGATGACTTGCCAGTCGGTGACGCCGCCTTGAGAATTGGCTAACTTTAACAAGACTGACGCCATAATTATAGGTGTAGGGTGCTCTTCGGTGCACCTTACCTGATTATTAATAGCCCATTCCCAATTGCCAATACTTCGACTACGCGATCGTACAAGTTCCCAATTCCCAAATTCAACTAATACCATAGCTTTCTAATTTTAGAAACCGCATCTCGATAAGAATCCATTCTGCCCTGCTGCTTAAAAAGCCCTGCCGCCTTCTGAAAATCCTCAAATGCTCCCTGAACCTCCCTCAATTTATATCTAGTCACTCCTCGGTTGAAGTAAGCTTTAGCAAAATCGCGATCGAGGCGAATTGCTGACTCAAAGTCAGCTAGTGCTGCCAGGGAATTTTCCATTTGTAGGCGGATAGCACCTCGGTTAAAGTAAGCTTGGGTTAAATTGGGGTTGAGCAGCAGTGCTGAGTTGTAATCCGCGATCGCCTCAGTATAATCTTTTAAACGAGTCAGCATAAATCCGCGATTGGTGTAATAATTGGCTCGGTAAGGATTGAGTTCGATGGCTGTAGTTAAATCTTCGATCGCAGATTGCTTGTAGCCTAATTTATAGCGAACCAGACCGCGATAGCTGTAAGCGGACGCGAATTGCGGATTAATGTTAATTGTGGCAGTAAAATTTTTAATTGCACCGTGCAAGTCTTGTTGTTTGAGATTTTTTAAACCCTGAGTATAAAACGGTCTGGCAGTAACTTTTAAATTTACCTCTTGTCGGGAGTCAGCTTGCTCGCCCGAAAATACTTGACCTGCAATATTAGCTAATCCCAAAAATTCAATCGAATTAAAAATAGTTGTAACAACTAATTGGCTGGGGAGAATGGGGATAGTAGGCATGGCAGGATTGGTGTTCAACTGTATGCTCTCATTTTGCTCGATATTTCAGCTAGTGACAGTGATATGCGTACTCTCAGGAACGTGATAAGTTTGATGAGATTTGGTGATGGTGGGGCATTCGCTTGTGTGATGAAAGTTGGGCTTAGTTAGTGATGACGATCGCAATTAAGAAAAATTGCGTCTATAATCGGCTAAATATCAGGTTTACAGGCTAGCTGGGCGGTTTATTCCTTGCGATATTGAGAAATTCCTACCGAGATGGTTTTGAGGTATGCCCCTGCGGGATCGATCGCAACTGCCCGCCGCAAGTATTACTTTGTAGAGATATTGCACTGGCAAATGCCGATCGAACTTGCGGCCATCTAAAACCCGGTTTTAACGAAAAATCTTAGTTTGGCAGCGAGGCATCTGTGAAGCAACCGGGTTTTTAGCTCAAAGCCCGTATAAGACTACCGGAGTTAAGTTTGTGGCTGCGCCAACGCCCGATTAACATTTAATTAATATTTTTGAGTAAGATTGGTGAGGAAAGTTGCCGATTGTTTGCTATCCTTTGAGTATACATCAAGAATCTATTGCGCAAATTAGTGTCAATGAAAAGAGTCCTGAAGTTGAAAAAAATCTTCGCTGCCGTGTTGGCGATCGTCCTGTTCACTCTCTACTTAACTCCTCCTGTAATGGCCGCGAAAGCGGACGATTTGAGTCAGCTATTAAAAGATAATTGGTGCGTCAGCTTTCTGTGGAAGCAGTGCGATTTGAGCGCTGTCGATTTGCGGGGAGCTAATCTCCAAGAAGCCAATTTGAGTGGCGCTAATTTGTCCGGCGCCAATTTGTCCGGTGTCAATTTAAAAAATGCTGACCTTTCTGGCGCAGACCTCAGCGGCGCTAATTTAGCCAATGCTGATATTTTAGGCACGGATCTCAGCCGCTCAAATTTGACCGAAGCTAATTTCAACGGCACGAAATTGTGGGATGCAAATCTGACTTTGGCAAATCTGACTCGCGCCAATTTAAAAAAGGCTAATTTGTTAGATTCTCGACTTTGGGGAAGCAATCTCACGGAAGCTAATTTAACTGATGCGACGCTGCACGGTGCTGACTTGCAATATGCTAATTTGGCTGACAGTAATTTGACTGGTGCTGACTTGCACAGTTTCTTTTTTCGAGGTTCCAAACAAGTCACAAACTTGAGCAATGCTAATTTAGAAGGCGCTATTTTAACTGGCGCAAATCTCAGAGGTGCGGTGCTGGCAGGGGCAATAATGCCAGACGGCTCTATTAATGAAGAAATTGGCTTTAATTTAAAGTAAATTTAAATTAAAGTCTGTCTGAATAATCTCAATAATAGGGTTTACAGCCTGTTTCCCAATCAATGAATTCTCAGATGCAATAGGCTCCGCCCGTTGCAAACAGATTGTTGAAAATAGTGTCAAGATATCAGAAAATAGTGTCAAGATATCAATTTTAACCGGGGTGCGATCGACTTTTCTACTCCCAAGCAGTCAATCTCGCTAAAATCTTAAATCTTAAACCGAACCTGCGCGCATCTGTTACAATTTGAAATAGAGCCTGAACAGCACCGAGCCTGAACTCGCCTGCCGAGGGATACAAGCCTCCGACTTAAGTCGTGAAGCTCAAAAAAATTAGATATTTAGTTTAAGCTCCCAGATTCCTCTGTAGAGTCAATCTAAAATCTAAAATTGACTGTGGAGATAAAAAATTAGATATTTAGTTTAAACTCCCAGATTCCTCTGTGTAGTCAATCTAACATCTAACATCTAAAATCTACTGTGGAGTCAATCTAAAATCTAAAATCTAAAATCTAAAATCTAAAATCGACTGATGGAAATCCTGCAAACCCAACTTTACGAACTCGCACAATTTGCTAATAATTTAGTAAATACTCAACTGACAAACCTCAGTTTAGTCAGCATCGGAGTCATCTTTCTGGCAGGGTTGCTAACGAGCTTAACACCCTGTATGCTTTCAATGTTGCCGATCACGATCGGCTACATCGGCGGATACGAAGCAAAAAGCCGCCTGCAAGCCGCTGCCCAGTCGGCGTGGTTTTCCCTGGGATTGGCGACAACCCTTGCGGGTTTAGGTATTGTAGCATCATTTGCCGGACAAGTTTACGGCAAAATTGGCTTGGGTTTGCCGATTCTTGTCAGCATTATCGCTATTTTAATGGGGCTGAATTTACTCGAAGCTTTACCCTTGCAAATGCCGTCTTTCGACGCTGTGGGGTGGGTGCCGAAAGATTTACCTGCGGGCGTGCGATCGTACTTATTGGGCTTAACTTTTGGTTTAGTAGCGTCTCCCTGCAGCACTCCGGTTTTAGCTACACTCTTAGCTTGGGTTTCCAAAACCGGAGATACAGTTTTAGGTGCTGTGTTGCTGCTGTTTTACGCTGCTGGCTACGTCGCTCCGCTGATTATAGCAGGTACTTTTACTGCTAGCATTAAAAAGTTGTTAGAATTGCGTCGGTGGTCGAGTTGGATTACGCCTGTTAGCGGCGCTTTGCTAGTAGGATTTGGCGTTTTCTCTCTGCTTTCCCGCATCCTTCCCGCTTAAGTTTCGTTGTAAGGATTTCAGTTTTTATTTAGAGATATAGCAATCACTAGGGAATGCGTGAATAAAGTTTTTTTTAACGAACCGCGAAAACGTGAAGAACACGAAGGAAGAAAGAAATAAATAAAAGAAAAAGAATTCAAAAGTGATTGAGACTTCTCAATAAAAATAATAATATTCTGTTCATCTTTTGTTTTTCTTCCTTCTCCCTTCTTACATCCGTTACAAAATCCGTTGCCGAACTCCTTCCATCCGTTACAAAATCCGTTGCCGAACTTCCTCCATAATTACCAATGACATCAAAAGAAGTATTTCTATCAAAACTATCCAACTGGGCAAATGTCCCTCAAAGGTTTTTCAAGCGAGAAATCTTGCCGGTGCTAGCAGATTTGCGGTTGGCAATTATCTTGCTGCTGACGATCGCATTTTTCAGCATTTCCGGCACCGTCATCGAACAAGGCCAATCAGTACCGTTTTACCAATCTAACTATCCAGAACACCCCGCTTTGTTCGGCTTCCTCACTTGGAAAGTTGTGCTAATTGCAGGACTAGACCACGTATACCGCACTTGGTGGTTTTTGTCAATCCTAATTTTGTTCGGCAGCAGCTTAACAGCTTGTACATTTACCAGACAATTTCCTGCATTAAAAGCCGCCCGCCGCTGGAAATTTTATGAAGAACCAAAGCAGTTTGAAAAATTAGCTCTCAGTGCGGAATTAGAAACAGTTGGTTTAACTTCGTTAGAACAACTTTTGCAGCAAAAAAACTACCGCATATTTCGAGAAGGCGAAAAAGTTTATGCTCGCAAGGGAATAATTGGCAAAATCGGGCCGATTATTGTTCACGCCAGTATGCTAATTATTTTAGCTGGGTCGATGTGGGGCGCGATGACGGGATTTCTAGGTCAAGAAATTGTTCCCAGCGGCGAAACATTTCAGGTGCAGAATATCATGGATGCGGGGCCTTGGGCGGGGCCGCAAATACCGAAGGATTGGTCGATGCGAGTTAATCGGTTCTGGATCGATTACAGTCCGAGCGGTGCGATCGACCAATTTTACTCTGACCTGTCAGTTTTGGACAAAACAGGCCAAGAGGTCGATCGCAAAACCATTCACGTTAACGAGCCGCTCAGATACCGGGGAGTCACATTTTATCAAGCAGATTGGGCAATAGCCGCCGTGCGAGTTCGCCTCAACAAAAGCCCGGTTTTACAATTACCAATGGCTCAGTTAGATACTCAAGGTAAAGGTCGAATCTGGGGAGCTTGGATTCCGACAAAACCCGATTTGAGCGCAGGAGTTTCTCTGCTAGCAAAAGACTTGCAAGGCACAATGTTAGTGTACGGTACCGATGGCAAATTGTTAACTACAGTTCGCGCCGGCACAGCGGTGGAAGTTAACGGAGTGATGCTGGCAATTGACGAAGTTGTAGGCAGTACGGGATTGCAAATTAAAGCCGATCCGGGCATTCCGATCGTTTATACCGGCTTCGGGTTGCTGATGCTCAGCGTGCTAATGAGCTATATGTCTCACTCGCAGATTTGGGCTTTGGAAAAAAACGGCAAACTATACGTCGGCGGGCGCACTAATCGAGCTCAGGTGACTTTTGAAAGAGAAGTTGTGGAGATTTTGGACAAGTTGGCAGAATCGAAAACAGCAGAGGAAAAAAGTGCGATCGCCCCGAATTCTGTTGCAAGTCAAACCTAACCGTAGGGTGCGCACTGCGCACCTTACACCAACTATAAATATCAAAAAGATTAGTTGAGTTTGTAGGGTGCGCCTTGCCCGATTTGTCGAGGTGGTTAATGTGAACCGGAAAACAAGCAGAAAACCGCTATTTCACGTTCGGATTTTTCCAATTTCAACCAATGAAAATTGCTATAGGGAGTTTGGTTTCAAAATCAAAACGCTGAAATGCCTGTCAATCGGTACTCTCCGGTGGGCTACAAACTCAACCGCTGCGCAGTGCACACCCTACAAACTACGAGATTTTAAACGTTGGAGGGAATTTTTGACTACCTTGAGAGGGCCACCCTGACGCACCCTACAATTACTTACTAAATTTAACAATTTTATTTCTTACGACTTTTGTGGGGTGGGCTTCTACGCCGCCCCACAATTAAATATTAATGCCACACCAGCTTCATACCCGCCCTACTTCTGATGCGACACCTCAATCACGGTGTGGACGTTCCCCCGCGGCGAAAAATCGCCCTTAATCGTCGCTTCTAGCGGCGCGCAAGCTGCCACAAAATCGTCTAAAATTTGATTGATCGATTCTTCGTGAGAAATGTAGCGATCGCGATAACTGTTAACATACAGTTTCAGCGCTTTCAACTCCACCACCCGCTCGTCGGGCACGTAAGTAACGTGAATTGTCGCAAAATCTGGATACCCAGAAAACGGACATTTGCAAGTAAACTCCGGCAAAGTAATGTCGATCGAGTAGCGCCGCCCGACTCGCGGATTTGGGAAAGTAATTAACTCCCCTTCCAAAATCTGGCGTTCGCCGTATTTAATTTCCTCGGTGCTTGACTTTTGGGACATACTTTGTTCGGCTGCGTAGTTGTTCATAGCGATTGACTAATAACTTGTAACATTTAATTAAATTTACGATCGATATCTGTAACAAATATCTTGACGAATTGTGTTGCGATCGATCTAATTATAAATACTCTCAGGCTAAACTAAAACAAGTTCACCCTCGCCATCTACAATTATGCAAAATACTACCTTATCTGACAATACTTCCCCTGAAAACTCAAATAGTTACTCTCCATCCGTACCAATTTCCCTTTATCGAGAAGTCACGGCGGAGCTGCAAGCCGCCCAAGCGATGCTCGACTCCCTCAAAACCCACAACCAGCAATTAGTCCAACAAAATCAACAACTGCGGCGAGAAGTAGAAACAGTAGTTCAAGTATCCCAACAGCTACAGCAAGTAGTCAACTCGGCTCAGAGCCTCACCCAGACAGGGATGCCTCAAATGCCCCCAGTCAAATTCAATTTCAGCGTTGAACCTGCGCCCCTAGCACCTGCCACCTCGCAGACTAACTCTGCCATACCTCAACCACCTCAGACAGTAGCTTTCCCTTTTCCCCTACCGGAAGCGCAGCCAACAGCCTCCTCGATGCCGCAGCCACTTCCAGAAAAATTATTTGCAGAAGTGCCGGAAACTCCTTACCGCGTGCGCTCTCAATCCAAAAAAGCCTCAGACTTAAGCGGATTGTGGTTGGCCATCGCAATTTTTCTGATTGTCATTGCAGCTTTCGGCGCAGGTTATTTAGTTGTCCGCCCTTTATTAATGAAAAAGTAAATTCCAACAAGAATCCCACGGTTCGATCCGTGGGATTTTAAACAAAACCTAGCATAAAATATTCAAAGTTACGCTAATTGGCCATCATCCTCTGGCGGCACTCGTTTCTACTGAACGAGGCGCATACTGCTCTTCACAAGCAGAACCTACGATGCCCACTCCTGGCTCGAAACCGCGCGTGAACTCAGTGAGTTTTACCTGTTTAGCTTCCAAAGCTGTCTGTAGCACCTTCATGGCTCGGTGAGGGTCGCCGGCCCCGCAGAAAAATAAGTCTGCAGCAAAATAACCGTGTTCAGGCCAAGTATGGATTGCTATATGAGACTCTGCCAAAGTAGCAGTAGCTGTCACTCCGTGAGGACTAAACTGGTGTACGCACAAATCGATGAGAGTAGCTCCTCCGGCTTCGATCGCATCGAGTATGGCGCGGCGGATACGTTCAGGATCGTTGAGCAGGTCTCCAGGAGACTGCCAAGCATCAGCGACCAGATGGGTTCCCAATTGTTTCATTCTGCGGGGTTTTACCTCTAACTCATAATGTCTCAAACCTTTTTACACTAGCACCATGTCCAAAATTTTGCAAGTATGTTTCACAAAGAAAGATGAAGATTAGTAGAAGTACCCATCATCAACCGCTGGCGGTATGGTTGGGTCGAGCTGTCTCACAGGCAGAGGTCACTAATGGAAGAAATGTTATTTTAGCGCTGCCTTATTCTTCTCAAACAAGCTTCTTTGATTAATAGCGATCTTTTGTTTTAATTGGCGGCGAAAAAACCAAAGCTCGATCGTTCTGGCTGTGGCGGAATTGATATGATATCGAAAGGCCAAAGATGGACGGCTATGCTCTCATGCGTAAAATTCGCCAGATCCTAGACGATCGCCCGGCGGGCAGATTCCAGCGCTCGCTCTGGCAGCCTATGCTGGACAAGTTGACCAGCAACAGGCCATCCCCGCTGGGTTTCTGGCGTCATCTAGCTAAACCCGCCCGGTCAGCCGAGATAGTATCGTTGCCCGTTTGTGTCGGCCCAATGGAAAGACAAGCGCATGATCCAGCAGTCTCAACTCGTCGAACAGATTTTTGCAGGAAATAGCGAGATGGCGATGCTGATGCGATCGCACGATTGGTCGCTTTCCGCCCTTGGTGCCGTTGAAACCTGGCCTCAAAGCTTGAAAACCGGGATTCGGATCATCTTAGGCTCTCGCTACCCCATGTTCGTCTGGTGGGGACAGCAGATGACCAAGTTTTATAACGATGCTTACATTCCTATGCTCGGCAAGCGACACCCGCAAGCACTAGGTCAGCCTGCCTCACGGGTATGGGCTGAAATCTGGGACACGCTAGGGCCGCAAGCAGAAGCGGTTTTGAACCAGGGACAATCGACGTGGAATCAAGAATTGCTTCTGGTAATGGAGCGCAACGGGTATACAGAGGAAACCTACTTTACCTTTTCCTACAGTCCGGTGGCGAATGATGATGGCCCGGTGGGGGGCGTTTTCTGCGCCTGTAGCGAGGACACTCAGCGCGTGTTGAGCGATCGCCGCTTGGCAACGCTGCGCGAATTAGCAGCAGAAACAGTCACTGCCAAGACGGTAGAAGCAGCTTGCGAGATTTCCGCCACCGTATTGACCAATAACGCCTATGACATCCCGTTTGCGCTGTTTTATCTACTCGATGGCGAAAGCGAGATCGCACGACTCGCGGGTACAACAAGGTTAGCAGCCGGAACCCTTGCCTCTTGTGAGGCGATCGAGCTTACATCCGCCCAAAAGTGCCAGTGGCAATTGAAGCAAGTCATCAAGACGGGCGAAAGCAGAATCATTGAAGATTTGGAGGCGCAATTTGGACTTTTACCGGGCGGTGCGTGGTCCCAATCTCCTCATCAAGCGGTAGTTCTACCACTAGCTCGATCGGGAGAAACCTTCGGGTTCCTGATTGCTGGAGTGAGTCCGCTTAGAACGTTTGATGATGATTACAAAGGTTTTTTTGACTTGATGGCAGGGCAGGTGACAACAGCGATCGCCAACGCCCAAGCTTACGAACAAGAGCGTAAACGTGCCGAAGCATTAGCTGAGTTAGACCGTGCTAAAACCGCGTTTTTTAGCAATGTGTCTCACGAATTCCGCACGCCGCTCACCTTGATGCTGGCTCCCTTAGAAGACACGATCGCGAATTTGAATGGAACAATTCCACCTCAAGAACGCGAACAATTACTACTGGTCCAGCGCAATGGAATGCGGCTGCTCAAACTCGTCAATAGCTTGCTCGATTTCTCACGCCTCGAAGCAGGTCGAGTCCAAGCATCTTATGAACCTGTAGATTTGGCAACCTATACGGCGGAACTTGCCAGTACCTTTCGATCGCTGATTGAACGGGTGGGAATGTCGCTGATTGTTGACTGTCCACCCTTGCCCGAAGCGATTTATGTCGATCGCGAAATGTGGGAAAAAATCGTTCTCAATTTATTATCAAATGCCTTTAAGTTTACATTAGCGGGAACCATCACTGTTCGATTGCGGTGGATAGACTCTCACGTTGAATTATCAGTTGCAGATACAGGAATCGGTATTCCCTCCGAAGAACTACCGCATTTATTTGAACGATTTCATCGAATCAAAAACTCGCAAGGCCGGAGTTTTGAAGGCTCCGGCATAGGGCTGTCGCTGGTGCAAGAACTCGTCAAAATACATGGGGGAGCGATCGATGTCAGCAGCACTTTTGGGCAGGGCAGTTGCTTTACGGTGACGATTCCCACTGGAACAGCTCATCTGCAGCCGGAGCAAATTGGTGTCAGTTGCACGTTAGCATCAACGGCGTTAGGCGCGATGCCATATATCGAAGAAGCTCAACGCTGGTTGCCAGAAGGCGATTTTAGATTAGAAGAATGGAGCATGGCTCCATCCACTCATGAACTCGTCAATCAACCCGCTCAATCTAAAATCCAAAATCTAAAATCTAAAATTGTCCTGGTAGATGATAACGCTGATATGCGGGATTATATTCGACGACTCCTGAGCGGTTCTTATATTGTTCAAACCGTCGCCGATGGCGTTGCCGCATTGACTGCCATTGAGAAGAATCCACCCGATTTGGTATTGACAGATGTGATGATGCCGGGGATGGATGGGTTTGAGTTGTTGCGATCGCTGCGTTCTAATCCCGCAACCCAAGACATTCCCATCATTCTATTATCAGCCCGCGCCGGCGAAGAAGCGCGTATTGAAGGACTCGCAGCCGGAGCCGACGACTATCTGATTAAACCGTTCTCGGCGCGTGAACTGCTGGCAAGGGTAGAAGCAAGTTTGAAGCTGGCACGGCTGCGGCAGGAAGCCACTGTGCGAGAGCGAACTATTCTGGGGCGCGTAACCGATGCGTTTATGGCAATGGATCTCGACTTTCGCTTTACCTACGCCAACGAAGCCGCACAAGGAGTGTCGCGAACTCCCCTAGAAGCAATGCTGGGCAAAACGATGTGGGAAGCCTTCCCAGGCACGATCGGCAATCAGTTTGAATTCCAGTATCGCCGATCGCTCAGCGAGCAAATCGCGGTGGACTTTGAGGAATATTATGCTCCGTTTGATTTGTGGGTTGATGTTCGCGTTTATCCTTCAACGACGGGGCTGTCTCTTTTCTTCCGGGATATCAACGATCGCAAAAAAATTGAGCAGGAACGGGAACGGTTTCTTGCCGTCGGTTCAGATTTGCAAGTGATTGCGGGCATAAACGGGTATTTCCACTGGGTCAGCCCCACCTTTAAACGAATCCTCGGCTGGACATCGGACCAAATGACATCCCGCCCCTGGACTGAGTTTGTCCACCCGGACGACCTCGGCCCATCTATTGCAGAAACCGACAGTCTGTTCTCGGGTAACGAAATCTTTACGTTTGAAAACCGTTACCGGCACAAAGACGGTTCCTACCGCTGGTTTCTCTGGAATGCCCAGCCTTATCCAGAAGAACAAGTGATTTATGGGGCTGCCGTTGACATCACCGATCGCGTGCGCGTCGAAAACGAGCGCAAACGGGCCCAACAAGCCTTGCGTGAAACCGAGGGGCAGAGCCGGAATATTCTAGAGAGCATTGGTGAAGCATTCTTTGCCGCGGATGAGAACTGGCGGTTGACCTACGTCAATCAATTTGCCGAAACATTGCTCGATCGCACTCCGGGTGATTTGATTGGCAAGAATTTATGGGAAGAATACCCAGGACTGATTGGTAGCGAGTTTGAGCCGATCTATTGGAGCGCCATGCGCGATCGGGTGGCTGGGTCAGTGACGGCGTTTTATCCCGACCACGATCGTTGGTACGAAGTCCGCCCCTACCCTGCCGCAAATGGAATCACCGTTTATTTCAAGAATGTCACCGATCGAATTCAAGCCGAAGCAGTCCTGCGCCAAACGTCCGCCGAACTCGAACGGCAACTGCAAAAGTTCAACGCGTTTAAGTCTTCGGTGCCGGACTTTATTTATACGTTCGATTTGTCCGGGCGGTTCATTGATGTCAACAAGCCGTTGCTCGACCTTTACCAAAAATCCTTCGCTGAAGTTATTGGCAAAAACTTTTTTGAATTAGATTACCCAGTGGATTTAGCTGTCAAACTGCAAAATCAGATTCAAACAGTGATTCAGACGCGCCAACCGCTTAAGGATGAAACGCCATACACCAGCGCGTTCGGTACAAGAGCTTACGAGTATATTTTTGTGCCCGTTTTTGATGCAGAGGGTGCTGTGGAAATGGTAGCGGGTGTAACGCGCGACATCACCGATCGCAAGCAAGCCGAAGCTGAACGCGAGAAGCTTTTGCAACAGGAGCAAACCGCACGAGAAGCCGCCGAAACCGCCAACCGCATCAAAGATGAGTTTTTGGCGGTGCTATCTCACGAGTTGCGATCGCCGCTCAATCCGATTCTCGGCTGGTCGAAGCTGTTACAGCAGGGGAAACTGGGCGCTGCAAAAACGGCTAGCGCCCTTGCCTCGATCGAACGCAACGCCCTACTCCAGTCACAACTGATTGATGACCTGCTCGACATCTCCCGCATTCTGAGCGGCAAACTGAGGTTGAACGCGATGTCCGTTGATTTGAATATGGTGATCTCGGCCGCCTTGGAAACCGTTCGGCTAGCAGCCGAAGCCAAGTCACTGCAAATTCAAACAACCTTTTCACCATCCCAGGGAATGGTAATTGGCGATTCCGGGCGTTTGCAGCAAGTAATCTGGAATCTTTTATCCAATGCCGTGAAATTCACCCCTCAAGGCGGGAAAATTAGCGTTAGGTTAACCCAAACTGGAACTTATGCCCAGATTCTTGTCACCGATACTGGAAAAGGCATCAATCCTGAGTTTCTGCCTTATGTATTTGAGCATTTTCGGCAAGAGGATGGAGCCATAACTCGTAAATTTGGGGGTTTGGGATTGGGGCTGGCGATCGCGCGTCAAATTGTGGAACTGCACGGCGGCAGAATTTGGGTTGAGAGTAGGGGTGAAGGACAGGGAGCCAGCTTCACCGTGGAACTTCCCCTCTTGCATACCGCGAATCCGGTGGAAGAAGTCGTCGGCCGGGCTGAAGCTCGATCTGACGATCTTCACCTGGCCTCTCTGCGCGTGTTGGTTGTGGATGATGAACGCGATTCACGCGAGTTTGTGGCGTTTGTAGCGGAACAAGCGGGAGGCAAAGTGACTGCCGTTGGGTCTGCGAGCGAGGCGTTGCAACTGCTCTCAACCACACCCTTCGATATCCTCCTGTGCGACATCGGAATGCCAGATATAGATGGCTATATGCTAGTGCGGCAAGTTAGAACTCTACCATCAGAGCAGGGCGGGCAAATCCCGGCGATCGCCCTGACTGCCTATGCTGGAGACTTTAATCAGGAACAAGCTCTTGCTGCTGGGTTTCAACGTCATGTTGCAAAACCTGTCGAACCGAATGAGTTAGTCAAAGCAATCGTGACATTGCTAAGGAAACTGCATCGCTGACTCCGAATTTATATAGATTGTCGATCGCCCACAATCTATATAAACCCGCCACCCACAACAGATAACTGAATTCTGACTTGTGACTCCTGAATTCTTTATTGTTAAAAGTTTTGAGTTTTAAATTAAAGATTATTTAACTTAAAACTCAAAACTATTTTCCCTTAATCAACTTATCAATCCCGGCTGTGAGTAGCTCCATTCGGCAAAATCGCCCCGCCCAAAGCTGCTTCATTCAAATTATCAACATTCAAGCTCGCCCCAATCAAATTAGCCTCGGACAAATTAGTTCCTGTCAAATTCGCCCCTGTCAGAGAACTCAGCAGCAAACCCGCTCCCGACAAATTGGCATGGCTCAAATTCGCCCCCCGCAAATCCGCTTCCAGCAAGCTAGCACCTGCCAAATTCGCACCGCTCAAGTTAGCTCCCCGCAAAGAAGCTTTGTTCAAATTCGCAGCCCTTAAATCAGCATTGTGCAGCATCAAACCATTTAAATTAGCTTTACTCAAATTAGCTCCCTGCAAGTCGGCCCCGCTCAAATTAGAGCCATTTAGATTGGCCGATTGCAAGTCAGCACCGCTCAAGTCAGCACCGCTCAAATTAGCAGCGCAAATAGAAGCCTCCCGCAGACTTGCTTCGCTCAAAGTAGCCCCAACCAAATTGACGCCGCTGAGATTTCCGCGATTGAGATAAGCCCGAGTTAAAGTTGCTCCGCTCAGGTTCGCCCCGTTCAAATCTACCTCGCTGAGAATCGCTCTAGTCAGATTTGCTCTGCTTAAATCAACCCCGCTCATAATTGCTCGGCTCAGCGTCGCCCCGCTCAAATTAGCCTCAGTTAGTTTCGAGCCGCTTAGCAAACAAGCTCCTACTAAACTCGCTCCCGTCATCACAGATTTGCTCAAGTCAGCCTGAGACAATATTGCTCCGCTGAGATTTGCTCCGCTAAAATCTGCTGCGATCGCCACAGTTCCAGTTAAACTAGAACTGCCGAGGTTAGCTTCAATTAATTTCGCCTTAGATAAATTAGCCCCGCTCAAGTCGGCGCCGTTTAAATTAGCTCCAATCAGTTTGCTTCTAATTAAGTTGGCGCCTTTCAAATTAGCGCTGCTCAAATTTGTTCGACTGAGATTAGCTTCACTCAAATGAGCTTGAATGAGGTTAGCCCCTCGAAAATCTCGTTCCCCGTTTCTATGTCTAATTAAAAGTTCATCGGCACTTAAAATCTCAGTGAAATTCATAAAAAAAGTTGAGTGAGTTTCCTTAATTTCTCGATGTTCTCTGTTGTCTGTATGAAAGTTTGTACTATCGTGTTTGCCAGTCAGTTTTTTAAACCAATACTGCCACACTAACAATTGTCAAAACTGCTTGTTGATTCCTAGCATCACCATGCTAACCTAGTTATAACTTACGAAAAGAAACCGGGTTCGGGTAAAATCTGAAGTTTGCCAGCGCGGAAGTCCTGAATAAACCGAGTTTCTCGCCGCGTGTAAGTCCTGTAAGTCTTATTTTGCTAGTAATTAGTTGGCGGTTGATATTAGTTGTTAATTGTTAGTTGGATTTATACTAACTGCTAATCACTAACTATTAACTGCTAACTATTTACCCAAATACCAAGAATTTGTCGATCGAGCTTGTCAAGGTCGATCGAATATTGGGGTATTGCTGGCGGCATCCGCGCCACATTCTGACCAGAAAAATTGCTAGTACAGGCGATCGAATTTATTAGTGCAATCAAGAAACAAGATATCGGAGCTTCAACCCCTAATGCCTTCTACATAAGTGCCTTCTATCTTCGATTGCCCATGAAAGCAGAGCCCGGTCAGCTCAGCTAGTGTCACCTCCCCCCACTGTGCTCAATGCCAGTGAAAACCAACAGGAAGGCTGTTTCCGTCGGAGTGCTGAGCGAGTCGCAGGCGAAGCAAGCAATACGCTGCCATTAGCCTGAGATTTCGCGAAAAAATGGACCGCGAGCCGTTCCCGTATTCTCGCGTTGCTGTGCTTGCTGTTAATCTTTACTCGATCCATGAGCGCTTGCGGTTCTAATTAACAGAACACCCGACACCAGACGCGCTCCCGGACATAAAAGCTGTTCCTGGGCTTCTCAAATGCTTCGCTGAGGCATTCCCAGAAAAACTGTATTCCTGTAGCAGGTCTTGCCAACGGCAATTGGGCTGCTACAGCCAACCAATGACCAGCCTAAGTCTCGCGGGAAGGCGACGACAATATTATTATTCTAATAGTTGCCGACCACCGCAGGCTTTTCTGGGCGCGCGGGACTGGCTACTTCACCTGTATAAGTTGCGGAAATTAGCCGCCCCATAATTAAAGATAGTCGTTCTTTGACTAACCGGGCAATATCTGGTGTAATTTATGTCATCAAATTTGATAATACTGCGGGGTTTGCAATCGAGCAGTAGTGAGTGTTACAGACTAAAAAAACACTGCGGATTTAGGGTGTAAAAGTTAAGGGAGCCGATCGCTGGGCCCGCACAAAGCCCAGCTTGCGGCCTGGCTCATTAATCAAAATTCAAATTGTGACAGGTCGCTTTTTTTTAGTTTCCAAAACAAAAGCCGACTTTCAGAGAAAAAGCCGACTTTTGAGAGAATTTTACCGACGAAGTGCAAAACCCCTAGCTCGCCCGTGTTGATTGGAGCACTTTCCACAATCCGAGTGCGCGAGTGCGACTACCGTGCAGAAAGTAGAAACAATCCCCAAACAAAGTCTGAAGTATTAAACCCGAGGGTGGCGCGTAACACCCTGATTGGGGTCGTAAATATCAGCCGTAGTATCAACGCCCGGAGTGCCAGGAGCGCCGTAATCAGCCCGAGCACTATCGACGCTGGGATAGTCGTAGGTGTTCCACTGCTGAATGCCTCCGCGGCTCAGAATGGTTTCAGCTTTAGCGACTTCTGCTTCGCTGCCGTCAAGCAGTACCAAGTAATCTCCCCTGGCTACCCGATCGTTGTATGCTCTAGCTTCCTCTTCGGGAATTCCCAAACCGACTAAAGCTCCGATCAAGCTGCCTGCCGCCGCACCCAAAGCCGTACCGGCGAGTGTAGTGGCGATCGCCGTAGCTGAGGCTCCTGCGAGCATAATCGGCCCGATGCCCGGAATTGCCACTAGGCCCAGACCTACCAACAAGCCTGTCAAACCGCCCAAAGTGCCGCCTGTGAGTGCGCCCTTAGTCGCCCCTTCATCCGCCTTGTTGTCCGCGCTTTCCTGCACGTCAATGCCTGCGATGTCCCCTTTAGACTCAGAATCCTTAGCGATGACCGAAACCCGATCCATGTCAAAACCCGCAGATCTAAGTTCTCCCAGCGCTTGTTCCGTCTCGCGACGGGTTGAAAATACGCCCACCGCGCGCTTGTGGCGGCCCGAAGCTCTGTGATCGGTGTCTGCCGGCACATCGTAAATGCCCCAATCCTGAATGCCCCGCACGCTCATAATTCCTTCGGCTGTGGCAAGCTCGGCATCTGTTCCTTCTACGAATACCAAGTATTCTCCGCGCGAGACGCGATCGCTATAAACTTTAGCTTTTGATTCGGGAACTCCCAAACCGACCAAACCCCCGACCAAACCGCCCGCAGCAGCCCCAATCGCACCTCCGACTACAGTATCGGCCAGCAGAGTTGCGAGCGCGCCCCCAGCCATCACCGGGCCAACTCCCGGAATCGCTAGCGCTCCAATGCTTCCGAGTAACCCAATCAAACCGCCCGTCACGACTCCCGCTGTCGCGCCTGCTTTTGCGCCGCCGCCCACTTTGTCGTCCGTACTCTTACCAGTGCTCGCGCCCGCAATTTCGCTGCGATCGAGATTTTCCCCAACTACCGAAACTTTATTCATCGGAAACCCGCTACTTTGCAGTTCCGTCAGGGCTAGTTCCGTATCTCGGTAATTAGAAAATGATCCTACAGCTCGCTTGTGTTGACCTAAAGCCATTTTATTTCTCCTGCAAAATATACTACTTTTACACAACTACAGAATTTATGCTCTGCTTGCCGCCATCAATCACATTTAGTCATTTTTTCCAAACATTTTTCATCGGTCGCTGGGAATAACTTCGGACTCTATCTTCAGGCTGGTTTTCAACTAATTCTCCGGGATGGTAAATTGTAATTTGGGGATAGGACTTTGCAGGTATTGCGCTAGTTTTGAGTTCGTGAATTTTTAATTTTCAACTCTTTAACTTAAAACCCCGCTCGCCCTAGAGAGTCACGTAATACCAATTCAAACAAGTCTTGCGACAATCCTCAATCTGATAACAATCATTAAATGTCACAGATCCAGGCGTCGGACACGGGATTGCCGTGTCCCTACAGACGATCGGGTAAAATCTATCTGTCGCCCTACTTTTCAGGATCGATCTAAGCGCTGCCAACCGCTCCGAAAGCAATCTTAAAATGCCCAAACTTCCCTCAAAAATCCATCCGTTAAATCCGTTAAATTCCCTACACTGCGCGTTCCCGCCCGAACTTACTCCTAATTTATTGCTTGCTGCTAGGCGATGCGGGTGCAGCGGGGGCGACAACAGCCGTAACATTCACCGTTTTGACACCCTTAATCTCTTTAGCTAGCGGCTCAATTTTAGCTAAATCAGTTTGATTGGGAACTGTGCCACCTACGGTGACAGCCCCGTCTTTTGCCTCAACAGTTAGCTGACCTTTAGTGATGTTTACTTCCAACTTCGAGCGAACTTCACTTTTGAGGTCGCCATCGGCTCTCATTGCATCGCCGCCAGTCACATTGTTGCGCTGTTCTCTGGCCCTGATATCATTATTTGCTTGGTTTTTGCGAATATCGCTAGTGGCGTCACCCTGAGTTTTTTGAACTGTCTCGGCTGGGGGCGGGGTGGTGGTATTTTCTGTGGTAGAATTAGGAGCATCAGCGCTAGTTTTAGCCCCGTCGCTGCAAGCAGCAGCTCCAAATAATAGGATGCCGCTGAGGAGAATTGGTGTTAGTTTGTTCATAATTATGTTAATACCCTCCGGGTAAGCTTTCGATGAGCCTGACTTCCTTGACTTCGTTGAGCCTGATGGGAGCCAGATCGAGCAAGACAGCATCTTTGTTTGTGCTTGCTGCGATTTGAAAATCATTATATTAAATATATAAACTTGAGGAAGTATGTACATCGCTCCACGGGTGTAAAATTTATCTATGTCGTTAGATAGAGTACAAAAAACAAAATAAGGTATTATGTCAAATTTAACTTAATTACTTTTGACCGCATTATTCCTCAGAAACCCCGTAGATGGCTCCATTTTTCGTTGCCAAAGCCAATATTTTCCTATACACCCAGTTTAAAAGGGTAAGCTTTATTAATAAATTCGATCGCCACTGCCAACTAATTTTTCCCCAGAACCGCGAACCTCTGACTTCATCCTTCAATATCCATCCGTTGAATCCGTTAAATCCCGTATATTGCCCGCTGCCTAACTTCCTGCTTCAAAACAAACGAAAAGAGTCGAGAAATTTTTGAGCATTTTCTGGTTCTGGGGTAGTGGCTACCAGCCCGTAAACGCGCGTTTCCACCAAAAAAACTTGACCTACACCTACAGGTTCAGTGGGGGAAAGCGGCTGAAACTCAAACTCTTTTCCCGGATAGCCTCCGAGGGAAATATCCCGCACTTGCAACAATTTAGCATTCGCCCCCACGACAAAGAAATCAACGGCATTATTTAAAGTAATTTTAATATTATTGTTGCTTTGCCGGAAATCTAGGTCAAAGTATTGAAGTAAATAAGTTTCTTTGTTTTTTAAGATCGATCGGTATGTATGAGCGGTAACTTGAGTTGAAAAAGTTTCGGAATTAATTTTGGGAGTTCCCGGCATATCGATCGCAAACTGACCCATCGCCGAGCAAAATGGCTGCCACTCTGGCGTCTGAATTGCTGTCCGCAGCGGGGCTGGTTGAGATGCAGCGGGACGGGCAAACTTGACAGGGGAGAAAAGTAATGTAGCAGTAATTAGAAGTAAATATACCAATTTCATTTCGGTAAAAATTATATTTGCCCGATCGATCTGCGCTAGCCTAGAAATACATCCGCAAAGGGGGGATTTATGCTGAATATTATATTTACTCAACGGCGAGGCAACTCTCAAGGGCGATCGCCAGCTAAAACCAGTAAAACCAATAAAACCAATATACTCGCTGCTGTAAATACTTGGCTGGCTGTGTGTCTGCTGGCTGCTGTCACAGCTTGTGCAAACAGCCCCAACAGCAAGGCACTCGAAGAATCTTTAGCCGCCGATCCCAAATTAAAACAAAATCCAGTGGTTTTCTCTTCCCCGCCACCAGCGACAGCAGTTGAGACAAACTCTACCGCCAAACTTCCTCCCGATTTCCCTACAGAGATTCCACTCTATCCTAATGCTGAGTTAATCGAAGTTGGTGGGCAAACCGATCCGTCGCAAAAAAATGTGCGGCTGCGCTGGGAAAGCACCGATCCGGTTAATTCCGTTCAGAACTTTTACTCCACAGAGTTTGGGCGCCGCAACTGGGAAATAGTCAGCCGCCCCACCGCCGAGGGACAAGGTTCTTTAGTAGCAACCCGAGATAATTTGCGGGTAACTGTGTCGCTTTTTCCTACTGAGAAAGTAGGGGGTTCTACAGAATTTGCGATCGACTACAGCAAAGACAGCCCAGAAATTGCTGCCAGTCCTCAACCTAATAATTCCGAGTCTAGCGCATCTCCAACACCTTCACCAACTCCATCTAATTCAGAGGGAACTACTCCAACGCCATCCGCTTCGCCAAAATCAGCAAAAGTTAGCCAACAAGACGACAAAATTCCTCAACAGTTGCGGCAGTATGTGGCAGATTTAACTCAGTTAGAAGTGCTGAAAGTGCGAACGACAGAAAGTGCTAATTTAGAAACTGCCAGCACTTTGCCCAAACCTAACAAAATTGTCACTCGCCGCGAATACGCCCGCTGGTTAGTAGCAGCTAACAATCAGATTTATGCTAGCCGTCAAGCCAAACAAATTAGATTAGCAGTAGACTCTAGCGAACCGGCTTTTTCTGACGTACCCAAAACAGACTCGGATTTTTCAGCCATTCAAGGTTTAGCAGAAGCTGGTGTAATTCCGAGTTCGCTTTCGGGAGAAACTAAAGATGTGAAATTTCGCCCGGATGCACCTTTAACTCGCGAAACAATGATTCTCTGGAAAGTGCCTTTAGATACTCGTCAAGTTTTGCCGACAGCTAACATTGACGGAGTGAAAGAAAAGTGGGGTTTTCAAGATGCTTCTAAGATTGATTCCCAGGCGTCGCGGGCAGTTTTAGCTGATTTTAACAATGGAGATTTGGCGAATATTCGCCGCGTTTTTGGTTTTACTACTCTGTTTCAGCCGAAGAAATCCGTGACTCGCGCCGAAGCTGCTGCTAGTTTGTGGTATTTTGGCGTTCAAGATCAGGGATTGTCTGCTAAAGATGCTCTGCAAGCAAAGTCTCCACCTGCTGAGTAGAGTTGTTTGGGGTTGTTAAAAGTTTTCAACAAAGCATCTACTTACCCAAACCAAAGAAACCGGGTTTTTTCTACGTTAAAAAACCCAGTTTCTGCGTCCAAGACTGCCGAAATTTTACCAGTTTTCTAGATCGGCGCGCGATCGCCCGCCACAAAACTTACTGCTTGAGTTTCTAGGATTTCTGTGAAAATGGCTTACCCAGAAACCGACTTTTATCTACGAAAATGCCCAGTAAAACGCGAGGCATATCCGGTGAAAAACCCCGTTTCTTTAATTCCTATGGGCGAGTTATGGTAAAAAATCCTTTCAAAAACTATACATCGGCTTTTCTGTCCTTGTGGCCCACCCTAAGGAAGAGATGTTTTTTGCCTTAATCTTAATTTCTGTATCTTTCCACACAACCGCTGCATTTTGCGGACAAATTTTCTCCATATTTTCACTAACACTTTGCTCAAAACTCTCAGTAGGATTCCGGATGCGGTAGCGGCCTTAACGATAAATGAAAAAGAGTGTTTGAGCTCTGGGAGAGCGTTTTTTAATGTACGATATTACCCTATTTACCCCGCAAGACATGGCAAAATGCAGCTTAGTCCTGCGCCAGTTAGGTAAAAATACTGCTAGTATGGAAGCCAGCAGCCAGAAGATTGTTAACTATATTTACCAACATTTTTGCGACTCGCAAACTGGAGAGAATACCTGTGCCTTAGTGCGTTTGTTCAAAACTCATCCCTACGGGGAATTAGAAGACTCATTGCAACAATCCGCGCGCCGCTTAATGAACGGCAATTCCCCCGCCGCCGACATGAAATGTTGGACTCTGCTAGCAGCCGCAGGCACAGAACCGCAGTGGAATTCTCGGCACACAGCAGCAGAAAATACAGCTATTCCATTAGTTAGCACAAAATTAGTGGCTCAAATGCCGGCGATTTCGGAAATAATCCGGCAGTTTGGTTTAGACATTCCTACATTCGTCGGAATTGAGCGAGAAAGGTTCCTGCAATTAGAGCCCGCAGTATTAAATATTTTTCACGTATCAGAGGCAAAAGACAGCCCCTTTATTCCTGAGCAAAATTCTTTAATTATCCCCTACCAAGTCAAGTCTGTCTTGGGATTTGGGGGACTTCTGCCGTCAGGAAGTTTGTTTGCGGTAGTGATGTTCCTGAAAGTTAAAATTCCCCAAAGCACGGCTGAAATGTTTAAGAATTTGGCACTTAGTGTCAAAACTGCATTGTCTGTTTTTGACAAAAAAGATATTTTTGAATGTTCAAAGAATGCTAATAACATTGTTACAAATAACAATGTTACCGAAAACCAATTACTGGAATATCAAGTTGCTAATTTGATTCAATTGCTGGATTTTTCGGAACAAGAAATGCTCAGACAAGCCGCTCGTTTTCAACGGACAATTGACAAGTTGCAGCGCGAAATTGCCGAGCGCAAAAACAAGGAACAAGTTTTGAAATCAAGTCAAGATCCATTCACAGGCATCCTCAATATTCCCAAAGATGCTGTTGATCGCGTCGAAGAAAATCAAGGAATTCAGCATTTTAATCAAGGGGAAGAACAGATTTAACCCAAGCTCTGTGTTTAGTAACCCGGTTGCTTTGATAAACCGGGTTGTTGCTGTGTTTTTGAGTTATACCAGTTCCCCCAAAATATGCTGCAACGATCTTAGAGTTTAAGGATGATTGTATCAAAGTAAACTACCGAGAAAGAATTGATTTAACAGCTAATGTCCTATGCACTCTTGAGGACTTCCTGAGAACCCTAAACCATACTGTACTCAGTTGGTGTAGGAATATGTCACTAAAATTGAAAAAAGTCAAAAGGTAAGAAAGCTTTCAGTAAAAACAAGATTTTTTACTTTTGGCTTTTGACTTTTGACTTTTAGCACATCCAGTATTCAACTCAAAACTCAAAACTCAAAACTCAAAACTCTTAAGGCGCTGCTGCCGCCCTGCGGTTGGCAACAATCAGATTAGCCTGATACTCTGCCGCTTTTTGCTGAGCCTTTTGATAGTTCGGGCTGGTTGAGGGCACGGCTCTCATGAGCTTAACCGCTTGCTGCCACTCGCTTGCTACTGCGATCCACTCATTTTGAGACTGAGCCGTCTGGGCCGAAATTGCTGCCTTCTGAGCTGTGTTAACGGCTTGCCTCCAAGAGTCAGGCTTAGGCGCGGCGGCTGTTGGCGCCGGAGAGGCTGCCTTAGGCGCCGGAGATGCTGGTGCAGCTTTGGGTGGTGGAGATGTCGGAGCTGGGCTTGCGGGCGCAGCAGCATTGGGAGCGGTTGCGGGGGTCTGAGTGGCTGCCTGTGGGGCGCGCCCAGATGCGGCTGGAGAGGGTGCGGTGGCTTTAGAAGCGGGAGATGAGGGTTTGGGGGAGGGGGAAGCAGCTTCGGGGGGGTTCGGTTCTGGGTTGGAGCCGCCGAAGGGGAAAGTTTTAGTAAAGAAAAGCCCTGCGATCGCCGCCAGAGGTACTAAGATACCCACAGGTATTACCCATTTGGGGAATTGTTTTTTCGGAGGCGGGGCTTGATCTTCGTCTTCGTCTTCGTCTTCCTCATCGTCATCTCGATCGAATTCTCCTTCTTGATAATAGTCTTCGCCTTCGGGCTCGACATCATCTAAACCTACAGAGTCGTCAGGCATTCTACTATCCAAGGGGTAAGGCATTGGCTCCGCAGGCATCAGATCGATTTCATCTTCCCACGCAGGCGATCCGTCACCTGTTCGACGCCCGTAAACCTTGACAGTGTGAATTGATTCGAGTCCCAGCTTCGTCATGCCGGTGCGGATGAAATCGACCAATACCATTTGATCCGGTACTTTGTCTGCCTCCAGAATTATGTGGAGGCAGCCGTTGTCCCGCGTCACATCGGCGTTGATGCCTTTGGGTTTGAGTGTACGGTTGATGCTAGATGCGATCGCTTTTGGATCGCCTTGCTTGAGCAGTTCCCGCGGGTTCTGTTGTGTCATGGGTAGCGCTCTTTTTTTGGGGGGGGTGGAGAGCCGGCAAATAATATTAACCGATCGGCATTCGGCGGACAATATTTATTTACCACATTAACTTCTACTTTGGCATTCTGAGAGTATTTCTAGTATCTATTGACCTTTGGGCCCGCGAGCCGGTATCAAGCACATAGCCGAAGAAAGAAATTTGTTGTAAAAATTTACAGTAAGGGGCCGATCCTGTGCCCTGTCGCGCATCAGCGAAACAAGCTAGAAAGTTCTATAACTTTGGTTTGCAGGGTTGAGATTTCTTCTCGCCCCCGTTTTAAAGAAGCTTCTAAGTCTAGCAGCAAGGGCAAACTTTTTTGCAGTTTTTCTAAGCTGGCGTTCTTGACTTCTTGTCGAAAATAGTATACTCGTTTCGGATTGCCTAGGTCTAGAGCTTGAGCAATTTTATCATCGCGATCGCCCGCTTGGATCATCGCCTTTACCCACAGCCAAATCCGAAACTTACCAGTCAAGCCAGCCACAATCCTCAAACCAGGCTCGCTGCGGCCAGTTAAGCCTGCCAATAAATCCAAAGCCGCGGAGGTATTGCCCTCGCGAATCGCATCGGCTAGCTGGAAAGTATTCTGGGCGTGACAGTGCACCAGTGCGGCAACTTCTTCGGGGTTCAGAGGTTGGCTGCGGTTGCCCGCAAACAGCAGCAATTTTTCGAGTTCGCTGTATAGCTGGCGGGTATCGCTGCCAATGGATCCGGCCAAAAGTTCGATCGCTGTGGCCGTCAATTTGACGTTCATTTCGCCGGCGACTTGGCGCACCCGCTGGGCTAATTCTTTGTCATTCCAAGGCGGAATCGGCGAAAATTCCCGCACTTGGGCGGACTGGACAAGTAACTTGGTAGACTTGAGCCGGCTGTCGGGTTTTTTGACGGATGTCAGCAGCAACACGGTGGTAGGGGGAATCACCGGCAGCGTCCGTTCAAATTGCGCTAACAGTTCTGGAGAGCACTGCTGCGTTACAGTCGTATTTGCCAGCCAGACAAAACGGCTGCCGGTACCGAAGGGGGGCGTCAAGGCTCGATCGAGCCCTTCGACCACAGCGTCGGCTCGATCGGCAATAATTTTGTCATAGTTAAAACTAGCCCAGTTGGGGTCGAGGACAGTTTGGCGCAAACTTGTCACAGCTTGCGCGATCGCAAAGTCGTCTTCCCCCCAAAACAGGTAAATTTGCATGAAAAACGCTCAGTAGCCAAAAAATCAGAGTTGCACGGGAGGCTTGTCCAACATATCCTGAATTGGGCTGTTGGAAGCCCGCACCATAATATAAAATTTGGTGTGGGAGTTTGTCACCGCGAGGAAATCAAGATTGGATGATACTTATCAAGCTTACGTAAATCGGGTGGCGCGAATGACGCTGCTGGACTCCTACAAGTCCCAGGTGGAACACATTCAGGAATCTCCTAAATTTAAGCCCGACGAAGCCGGTCACAGATATCCTGTACCTTTTCCGGGTTATTCGGTGATTACGCCACCTGCTGGGGAAGATCCAGAAAATGCTGCACTTTATAGTAATTTGCACTCGATCCAACAACGGCTATTGCAGGAAATAGCGGATGGTGCGCTCGTGGCACTGCCTCCTGATAGCTTCCATTTAACCGTAGCCGATTTGATTTGGAGCAGCGCTTTTCGAGATGCCTCCGATAAAAATCCAGAATTTGAGGAGCAACTGCGCTCGCGCATGGCCGATCGTTTTGCCGCCTGCAAACCCTTGGCGGGCGGCGCTCCCATTCGCTGGATAGTGCTGGGGTTGATGGTGATGACTAGAGCTGTGGGTGTTTGTTTGGCACCGACGGACGAAAACTCTTACAAGCAAATTCTTGAGTTGCGCCGATCGATCTATCAAAATCCCGATTTAATGGCTTTGGGAATCGAACAGCAATATCATTTTACGGCACACATTACTCTGGCTTATTTTGGGGACACCGGGCCGAACTTAGACCGCGATCGCTTGTGCGCTTTGCTGTCAGAGTTAAACGAGCAATGGCTGGACACGCCGCAAGAACAGTCCGTAAACCGAGTGGAACTGCGGAAGTTTGACGACATGACCACCTACCTCCGGCAACCGGATTGGCCTGTTTTTGAGTTTTAACGAAGGAAGAGGGAAGAAGGAAGAAGGAAGAGGGAAGAAGGAAGAAGGAAGAAGGAAGATTTTTTCCCATCTCCCACTCACCCCATCTCCCACTCACCCCATCTCCCACTCACCCACTCTCCCTCTCTCCCCTTTGACCAAAAAAATGGGATACAAGCCTCCCCCTTCTAAGGGGAATTTCGGTTGGGAATCTCTCCGAGAGGTTTTTGAATAAACAGCACCGCATTTATTCAGGCGGGTTATAAAATTGTTGTATGTTGAATCTAACCTACGAGTACAAGCTCATTCCTACCGATACGCAACGCCAAACTTTCGACCAGTGGCTCAATATTTGCCGCAAGGTCTACAACTTTGCATTGCGAGAACGAAAAGATTGGGTTAATTCTCGTAAGTGTGATATCAATTCGTGCAGTATTAAGCAGGAATACATTATCCCTGCTGATGCACCGCGTCCAACCTTTGCCCGCCAATGCAAATCATTGGCATTGGCAAAGAAGTTAATTCCTGAGTTGAAATTGCCTCACACCCATGTCTTGCAGCAGGCGTTGCGCCAACTAGAGGCAGCGTTTGTGGCGATGTGGGAACGAGGACACGGTTTCCCTAGATTCAAAAAACGGATGCGCTCATTTGTGTTCCCTCAATTGAATCTAGAATCCGTTAAACAGTTTGATGGTGCCGATTGGGTCAACTTGCCCAAGATTGGAAGCGTCAAAATGCACCTGTCGCGTCCAATCCCTCAAGGGTTTGATGTCAAGCAAATTCGCGTTGTTAAGAGGGCTTCTGGCTACTATGCCATGCTCACTTTGCAATGTGATATCCAAGTGCCTCAAGCCTCACCTTCAGGGCATGGATTAGGGATTGATTTAGGGTTAAAACATTTTTTGGCAACTTCTGATGGTGAATTGATTGATAGACCTCGATTCTTTGTGGATGGACAACGCAAGCTGAAATTGCTGCAACGTCAACTCAAGCGCAAGAAAAAAGGCTCTAGAAAGTTTCGTCAAATTCATCACCAAATAGCCTTGCACCACGAATACATCTCGAACAGTCGCAAAGACTTTCATTTCAAGACCGCACATCATTTATGTACCTCCGCCCAAACAGTATTTGCTGAGGACTTGAACCTCAAAGCAATGTCAGCCGGAATGATGAGCAAGCACACGCTTGATGCAGGGTTTGGTCAGTTCTTGAATATCTTGAGCCATGTTTGCTTTAAGCGAGGTGCGTACTTCGCGTCTGTAAACCCGAACGGAACAAGTCAAACTTGTCCAAGATGTCAAACTCATACAGGCAAAAAAGAACTATCTGAACGGGTGCATAAATGTCAAACGTGTGGCTATGAAACGAATCGAGATGTTGCAGCCGCGCAAGTAGTATTGCAGCGTGGATATACAGCGGTTGGGCAAATCGCAGTGAATTTTGGGGAGGGCAAGCTACGTGAGTGGTCCCAATGAACCAAGAATCCCTGCTCCTGTAGGACAGGGAGTTGTCAAAGTACACGTTGTTGGTATAGGTTTAGATGGAGCTGCTGGGCTGAGCGAATCGGCGCGGCAGGTTGTAGAAATGGCCGCTCTGCTAATAGGGAGCGAGCGCCATTTGAGCTATTTTCCCCAGCACGACGCAGAGCGCTGGGCGTTGGAAGATTTGACCGAAGCAATTCTGGAAATTCGGCGCTGGTGGGCGACTGAACCCGAATTAGATCCCTCTGCGGGAACGGTGGAACCCCGTGATCAACCGATCGTAATTTTAGTAGCCGGCGACCCGCTGTTCTACGGCTGGGGAAAGTTGCTAATTGCCCAATTGCCGGCAGAAAAATTGACTTTTTACCCCCACGTCAGTTCTGTGCAGTTGGCTTTTAATCGCTTGCAAATCCCTTGGCAAGACGCTCATTTTGTGGGTTCTCAAGGACGTTATTTTGAGGAACTGACTGCCAAACTCAAGCTCGGTGTCGAGAAAATTGCAGTGCTCGCCGACGAAACTCATACTCCGGCGGCCCTGGCAAATTGGGTAAAAGCTCTAGATTTGCCTACACGCTACGAGTTTTGGGTTTGCGAAAATTTGGGTTCTGCTGACGAGCGGGTGGGCCTGCGTTCTCTGTCAGCTTTGCTGGGAGAGTCTTTTGCACCGCTGAGCGTGGTTGTGATGCTGCGGGAGTCCCCGCCGAGGGCAGAACCTTTGGATTTGGAAAAGTTGCCTTTGTTGGGAATACCGGATGCAGCTTTTATCGGTTGTGGCGACAAGCCGGGTTTGACGGTGGAACGGGAAGTGCGGGTGTTGGTGCTGGGACAATTGGCTTTGCAACCGGGACAAGTTGTCTGGGATGTGGGCGCTGGTAACGGTTCTGTGTCGATCGAAATTGCTCGTTTATTCCCGCAGTCTGAGGTGTACGCGATCGAACAAACGGTTTCTGGTACTTCTGCGATCGAGTTCAACAACGGCCGTTTTGGGCTGCAAAATGTGTTTTCGATTTATGGAACTGCCCCGGAAATTTTGCACCGCTTGCGTCCTCCGCACCGGATTTTTATTGGCGGTAGTGGCGGAGGGTTGACTAAAATTTTGGGCGTTTGCGCGCTGCGGCTGATTCCTGGAGGCTCGATCGTGCTGGCTTTGGATGCTTTTGAGGATATTGCTACTGTTTTGAGCTGGATGGGCGATCGGGTGCGCCGGGAACCGCACTGGAGTTACCGAATCGTGCAAGTGCAGTTATCTCGTTCTGTGGCTGGGGGAAATTCAACTCGTTTTGACGCGCTGAATCCGGTTTCGATTGTGACGATCGATCGACATTTGAATTAATGTCTGAATTTTAACCGCCGATTAACGCAGATTAATGCCTGTGTTATCTGTGTTTTTTCTGGTTTTAGTTCTCGCTTGATTGAATCTAATCTTTTTTTACCGCAGAGGGCGCAGAGGGCGCAGAGGAAGAGAGGAAGAGAAGAGGTAATTTTAAAGGGGTTTGGGGTATTAGGTTTTAATTTTTAATTAAGAACAGTACGGCTGCTGTTGCTAGCAATAACAAAATTCCGGCGACACCGGCTAGGGGTTTTGCTGCTATTCCTGTAATCCATTCCGGTGCGCGGCCTGTGGGATTAATTGCGCCTTCTGTATCTACGGTAGTTATACCCCAAATCCAAGCTGCGTGAATGCCGATCGCCAATCCTAAACTGCCATTGTTGGCGATGCGGGCTAATGTTAAAACCATCCCCATCAGCCACAATCCGGGAAGTTGCGGTAGAGTTTCTTTGGCGGCCCAAATTAGGTGGGCGATCGCAAAAATGAAACTGGCGATCGCTGCTGCGATTAGCACTGAGTAATCTTGCTGGAGGATTGTTTGCAAGCAGCCGCGAAAGATTAACTCTTCTGTGGCGCTAATCCACAGTGCTAATAACAGAGTCAGCAGACTAGCAGGGTTAAAAATTAAAGTCCAAAAATTAATTGGTTTTTCGACTGTTTCGGTAGAATTTTCGCTTTTTTGTAGCTCGAGCCAGCCTGCGGTTAATTGCAGACCGAATAAAATTACTAAGCTGATTATTCCTAATCCTAAGCCCCGCAGTAATGACATCAAAACTGCGAGTTGCCAATCCCAACCCCAGTTAGTAAAAGATGTGTTTTCGATCCAACTTGTCGCCCATAAAATGAAGGGGACAATCACGTAGAGGGAAGCTAGTAAAGGTAGTTTTTTGTTTCCCAGGGGTTGGGGTGGATGCCATTTGAGGGCGATCGCCAGCACAATCGCTGCGGGAAGCCACACAACCATCCAAGTTGAGAAAAACAAGATTATTTTGACAATTGCTGGTATTGACGGCGACAGCAGTCGCAGGTTAGTTATACTATTCCACATTTAATGGGTTGCGATCGGTACGCGTCTAATCAGTTAAAAACTTGACATTACTGGACAAATGGCAATAAATGTAACCATCAAAATGGTGAATGGGCGTGGCAGGGTTTCCAACGAATACTCTGCAAGTCTACCTTTTCCACAGTCAAATCAAAAGCACCCGATTTCCTGACGGTAACTTTCGACACTTGGAGTTGGAGGGGTGTAAGTGTCCCCACACAGCCAGCATCGAGCCAGTGAGTGCTGAGAACCTAAATGCAGAATATAATCGAGCATAATATATAAGTGAGGGTGTGATGACACTAGATTTTCACAGATTTTTTAAAGCATCCAATCCCAGCCGGACTCTTGATATCAGCCAACCTGAAGATAGACAGTATTACATCGATTTTTCAGCAGTGCGAGGGAGCAATCTGATCAAAGAACTGGGTCGTGCTATAATCTTCTCCCAAGATGAGCCAACTTGTCAGTTATTCACCGGACATATCGGTTGCGGGAAATCCACTGAATTATCGCGACTAAAAGCAGAGTTAGAACAAAAAAGTTTCCACGTAGTTTATTTTGAGTCTTCTCAAGACTTCGATATGGGAGATGTGGATATCAGCGATATCTTACTGGCGATCGCCCGTCAAGTCAGCCAGAGTTTGGAGGCCGCTCACATCCAACTCCAACCAACCCGTTTCCAGAATTTACTCCAAGGAGCTGCCAACCTTTTAAACTCAGAAATCACCGGAATCAAAGCTAAAGTTCCTGTCGTGGGCGATATCGGCATAAATGCAGAACCAGGAAAGTTTTCCCTAGCAGTAGGAATAGGAGAAATCACCACCAAAGCAAAGGATAGTAAAGATATTCGCTCTCTGTTAAGACAACACTTGGAGCCGCGAGTCAATAATATCTTAGAAGCCATTAATCAGGAACTAATTGAACCAGCCCAAAAGCAGCTAAAGCAGCAAGGCAAAGCCGGAATGGTCGTGATTGTTGACAATCTAGACCGGATTGATAACAAGCCAAGGTCATCAGGAAGAACTCAACCTGAGTACCTTTTTGTAGACCGAGGAGAACAACTGAACAAACTCAAGTGCCACGTTGTCTACACCGTCCCCTTAGTTCTAGCGTAAGGATTCAGGTCAAAAAAACTTCAGTGTCAAAAGCTGGTAAAATAAACGAATGAAAAAGCCCGCAGCCACCAGAGAGCAGAAAAAAACCGAAATCCAGCAGTTGAGCCAAGCTGAACTGGTGGAAATGGTACTGGGGCTGCAAAAAATTATTGAAGAATTACAAGAAAAACTAGCCATTGCTACGGGGAAAAGTCGAACCACCAGTCAGACTTCATCAAAGCCCCCATCAACGGATCTGATCCAAAAATCAGAGAAACCAACAGTCCAACCAGAAGCAGACCAAAAAAAGAAACCAGGTGGACAACCAGGTCATCCCGGGAAAACCCGAAAAGGGTTTGGACGAGTAGACAGAACCGAAATTAGCTCACCCGACATCTGTCTCAATTGTGGCAGTAAAGAATTAAGTGAAGTAATTAACATTCATAGACAGCAAGTAGCAAGTCTAGTAGCAAAACCAATCGAAGTTGTTGAATATCAAACACAATCGTGTAAATGCCTCGAATGTGGTGCAGTAGTCAGAGGAGAACCACCAAGCGGAATAATTCCAGGACAAGACTTGAGCGTTAATCTTCAAGCACTCTTAGTCTGGCTGGGGAATTATGGACATCTTTCCTACGACAAGCTGACTGAATTGTTGTGGGAACTCGGCAGGATAGAAGTGTCCGTAGGAACACTCCAAAAAACCAATCAACGAGTAGCAGCAGCAGTAGAGCCAGCTATCAAAGCACTGTGGGAATGGGCCCCTCTACAATCAAACGTTCATGTAGATGAAACACCCCCGGTGTGTGATGGGGGTTAAAGAATGGCTATGGACGGCTAGTGGAGAAGGATTTTGTTTATTTCATGCCGCAGATACCAGGGGGCGCGTGGAACTAGAAACCATGCTGGGCAAAGAATTTGCGGGAGTCTTAAGCTCAGATGATTTCAGTGTTTATAATGGTGTGAAAGTCGCAGCTCAACAGAAGTGTCTGGCCCATTTACGACGGCATTTTAAGAAAGTGCTGGTACTTCCTGGCAATGATAATGCAGCAGTCGCTCAAATATTTCTGTCATTAATAGATGAAGCTTTTATCGCCCATGAGTCGTGGCGCAAGACGAAGGAGCAACTCACATACTACTCATGGGCTCAGGATTTCAAAATACGATTGAATCTTGCTTTGGAGACTTGGTTGAACAAAGTTGGTTATACCGCAGGTTTGTTACTCAAATCCTTACGGGATAAGGCAGAACAATGGTGGTATTTTCTCTCTGACCCCTCGGTTCCTCCAGATAATAATTTAGCAGAACGTTCTCTACGGTTAGCTGTAACTAAGCGGAAAGTTTCTGGCGGCTCTCGTTCGATGAAACGATTTGAGGAAACGGCTGATCTACTTAGTGTGATTCAAACCTGTCGTTTTCAAGCTCGTTCAGTAATGACTTTTTTCCGTGAGGCTATGAATGCCCATTCTTGTGACTTGGCTATGCCTGAGCTCATTCCCATTCTTCAGACCTGAATCCTTACGTTCTAGCTTTCTCCAATGACAAAGAAAATTTGACTAATCGCTTTGGCTCCGATCCTCAACTGTTGCCGATGGTGCGAGTGCATGAACGAGACGGCAGTGTATGTTCAGAAGGCATTACTTTGCTCCGACAAATGATTCTAGCAAGAGCTTTCCCTAATGTAGATTTAGACCAACGCATCAACTTAATCTCAGAAGTGTTTGACGCATCAGAAACGTTAGATTACCTCTGTCAAGTCAGCGGCGGTCATGTGCGGAACTTGTTAGTGCTGCTTAATAGCTGTATGAAAAAAGACGACCCGCCTTTTTCGCGCGATTTGGTAGAGCGAGTCATTAGCCAGCGGCGCAGCGAACTGAGTAAAGCAATCACGCCCCATGAATGGGAACTGCTACGGCTGGTAGCGCAACAAAAAACTGTCAGAGGTGAGGAAGAATATCAAACTTTACTGCGGAGTTTATTTGTCTTTGAGTATCGCGATGCAGATGAAAGTTGGTTTGATATCAACCCTATTTTAGCAGAGGCAAAGGAGTTGCAATTATGAATGATTCCTCACCCGAATTAATACAGATTAATCAAGAGTCTTTGAAAACCCTGATCCGGGGAATTACTTGCTTTCAAGAAGAGTTTTCCTTAATTTTAGCGGTTTGCAACTACAGAACATTGCGGGAACAAATTGTGCAGCGGTTGCGGGAACAATGTCCGGTTCAGATGCGGGAATTGGTGCTAGAAAAGTCCGTTCAAACTCTCTACACCCGGATTACAGAAGAACTGGGTACAGAACAACCTAATGCACTAATGATAGTTGGTCTGGAGTCTGTGCTCGAAATCGACCCGGTTTTGACGGCGACTAATCAGATTCGAGAGGAGTTTCGCAACTTTACTTTTCCTGTAGTGTTGTGGGTGACAGATGCGATCCTGTGCAAGCTGATTCGGTTGATTCCAGATTTCCACAGTTGGGCAACGACGGTGGAGTTTCAAATGACCGTGGATGAGTTGGTTCAATTCATTCGGCAAACGGTTGATGAGGTGTTTGCTAAGGTTTTAAATTCTCGCGATAACGTATTTTTAGATAATGCTGCACTAGGCATTGAGAAGGGTTCTCCGCGTTGCGCTGAGCTCAAGTCAGCTTGTGAAGAATTGCAACATCGAGGGGTGACGTTAGACCCTGAGTTGGAAGCTGGTTTGGAATTTATCTTGGGTCGAGTTGCGGATAATTCCGATGTTACATCTCGCCACCATTACGAGCAAAGTTTGGCTTTGTGGAAGCAAACAGGCGATCGCGCTCGTTGTGGACTTTTACTATTTTATATTGGACTGTGGTGGCGAAATTACGCAGTGCGACATCGTGTGGAACATCAGCAAGCTGGCGATCGCGCCAGAGAGTATTTTCAGCAGTCAATAGAGGCTTTTGAACAAGCCGATCGCCCCGACTTAGCGGCTAAATTTATCAATTTTTGGGCAGAGGTGCTGCACCGGCTGAAGCATTGGCACAAATTAGAACTCGTGGCGCAAAAAGCCTTAGTTCTCCATCAAACATATTACAACCAATTCAGACAAGCCCGAGTTTATGGCTTTCTCGCTGAAGTGGCGTTGTCTAAATCCTTGTGGATTGAGGCAAAACAAGCGGCCGGGCAGGCTCTGTTTCTACTAAATGATGCTACAGAGACTATATCAAATCCATCACCGGAACAAAGTGCTTTATTGGATTTAGAACTTTTTTTTCATCAGGGTTGGTATTTGTTTTCCCTAGCGAAAGCACAACAGCAACTCGGTCAGCTATTAGAGGCTATCGCCACTTTAGAAACTGCCAGAAATCAAACCAAATCTCAATACGACCCAGAGCTTTACATCCAGATTTTGACAAATTTGCGAGAATACTATTTCCAACAAGGACAATACCTCAATGCCTTTCAGATTAAACAAGAGCGACAAGCGATCGAAAGTCAGTTTGGTTTTCGAGCTTTTATCGGTGCAGGGAGGTTGCAGCCAAAACAACAGATTGCCAACCCAGCGTTACCCTCTGCTGAACCGCAAGACGAAGTTGCCCAGGAAATCGCCTCTTCGGGACGGTTGCACAGTGTCGAACGCTTGCTGGAACGAATCGAGCGAGATGACTGCAAACTGACGATCATCCACGGGGAATCAGGGGTTGGCAAAAGTTCAATTGAACAGGCTGGACTAATCCCTGCTTTAAAACAAAAGCCGATAAATGCCCGCAGTGTTCTGCCAGTTTTACAGCAGGTTTATGCAGATTGGGCTGATGAACTGGCTAAGTGTTTATCAAAGGAACTGGCCAATATTAAAAAAGGATTTTCTTTAACCATTTCTAGTGTCGAAGAAAGAGAAGATGACGAATCTAATTTTGGGCTTAACTCTCCTACCTTGAGTTTAACAGACTCTCTGCTCGCTCAATTACGGAAAAATGCGGAGCATAATCTGTTAACCATTCTGATTTTTGACCAATTTGAAGAATTTTTCTTTATTTGTAAAGACAGCGTACAAAGAAAAAAGTTTTATGATTTTTTACGCGCTTGTTTGGAGATTCCTTACGTCAAAGTAATTCTTTCCCTTCGAGAAGATTACCTGCATTATTTATTAGAGTGTACGCGCTTCACTAGATTTGATGTAATTCATGATAATATTTTGGATAAAAATATTATTTTTTACTTAGGTAACTTTAAGCCCGATGAGGCAAAGTTAGTTATTCAAAGTTTAACTGAAAGGACTCAGTTTGAGTTAGAACCTGCTTTGATTGATGAACTTGTCAAAGATTTAGCAGGAGAAGTTAACGAGGTGCGTCCAGTCGAACTGCAAATTGTGGGCGCACAATTACAATCTGAGAATATTACGACTTTAGCTCAATATCGACAAAAAGGGCCCAAAGCAGCACTGGTAGCCAGATTTTTAGAAGAAGTTATTAAAGACTGCGGTTCAGAAAATAAGCAGCTTGCTGAACTTGTTTTGTGGTTACTAACAGATGAAAATAGCACTCGTCCCCTCAGAACTCGTGATGATTTAAAAAAAGCTTTAGAAGACTTACTAACAGAGATCAGTCACCTAGAGTTAGTTCTGGAAATTTTTGTGAAGTCTGGGTTGGTATTGCTGTTACCTAGTTTTCCCGACAATCGCTATCAACTGGTTCACGATTATCTGGCTGATTTCGTGCGTCGCCAAAAAAATAATGAACTGATTGAAGAATTGGAAAAAGAAAGAGCGCAAAGAAAGCGCAGTGAAGCTGAGTTAAATCGGGTGCTAAAACGACAATTAAAACTGGCGATGGCCGGCGGGGCTATCATGGCAGTTCTCGCAGTTCTCGCAGGTGTATTTGGAGTTGAGGCGAAAATTGGTGAAACTAATGCTGAACTCAAACAAATTAGCGCTAATTCCGAATCCTTGCTGGCTTCAGAGAAAGAGTTAGAGGCGCTGGTAGAAGGTTTAAAAGCTGGGAAAAAGCTTAAACATGGATGGAGAGTAGAACCAAATACTAAGAATCAAGTGGTGTCGAGATTGCAGGAGGTTGTTTATAACGTAAGAGAGCGCAACCGATTGGAGGGTCATACCGATACTATCACAGATATTAGTTTTAGCCCTGATGGCAAATTCATTGCTTCTAGTAGTAAAGATAAAACTGTGAAACTTTGGAACCGCGACGGTAGCGAGAAAAAACCTCCTTTGGAAATAAAATATGGGAATGAATTTACAAGCGTCGCGTTTAGCCCTGACAGTCAAATTATTGCCGCTGGAAACAAGGATAGTAAAATTTACCTCTGGCGTCTGAATGGCACATTCATTAAAACTTTAAAAGGACACACAGATTGGGTAACAAATATTCGATTTAGTCCAGACGGTAAGACGATTATTTCTGCTAGCCGGGACAATAGTGTAAGACTTTGGAAAATTGATGGCACTCCAATTAAAACGCTGCCAGGGCATACTTCGACTGTTAACATCGTGCGTTTTAGCCCGGACGGTCAAAGGATTGCTTCAGCTAGTGAGGATGGTACTATCAAACTATGGAGTTTAGAGGGTAAGCAACTTCAATCTATAAATAGTTCTGGCGTTCTTGACTTGGCATTCAGTCCAGATAGCAAAACTCTGAGTGTAGCTAGTCGGGACAATACCCTCAAAATTTGGAAAATTGATGGTATTTTACTCACAACATTTAATATAGCAGATTTTTACATTCCTGTTTTCGCTTGTTTCAGTTCTGATGGTAAGTTGCTGGCCGCTTTTCACAAATTCGATGGGGAAAGTCTTTGGAAGATAGAAGGTAGTAAAAGTGAACAGTTGAAAATTTTAAGTATGGCCGCTCCGACAACTGGCAACTTGAGCCCCGATGCTAAAACTATTGCCTTAGCTAGTAAGGATAATGTAGTTAAACTTGTGAGTCTTGATTCAGAGACTTTGGATAACCAGGAAGATCGAATGAAGAGAAGCAAAATTGTCGGCTTCAGCCCTGACAATTTTCCCGTTTCTATTGATGATAACCAGTTGAATTTTTGGAACAGCGACGGAACAGTAAAAAATTCGCTAGAACTTGCCGACCGCATGGAAAACGCAAGTTTTAGTTCCGACGGTAAGGTAATTGCTTTAATGGGTACTCAGGCGACGACAAAACTCTGGAACAGTACAAACAAATTACTGAATACCTTCGAGCTGAATTCGTCATTTCCCGAATTCAGTCCGGATGGTAAGCTCATGGTTACTGTAGAGAGAAATAATACAGCCAAGCTGTGGAGATCGGATGGCAAGCTAATTAGAAGTCTGCAAGGTCAGAAAGCACGCATTACGAAGGTAATTTTTAGTCCTGACAGTCGGCTGATTGCTACTGTCAGCCAAGACAATATAGTAAAGCTGTGGAACCAAGATGGCAAGTTCATAGGCACTTTGCAAGGTCACACAAAGAAGATTTCAGAAGTTATTTTTAGTCCTGACAGTCAGCTTATTGCTACTGTCAGTTTGGATGATATAGTGAAGCTGTGGAATCGCGACGGTTTACTGATTCAAACAATTGAAAAGTCGAGTGGCAGATTAAATCGAAGGAATCCTTCCGATAACAGTCAAGTAAGATTCAGCCCCGACAGTCAGATGTTATTTGTCCCTAGAAATTACAATGACGTGCAACTTTGGGGTCGAAATGGAAAAGTGATTCAAACCCTCAAGGGGCATAATGGGCTAATTTATAGCGCGATTTTCAGCCCCAACAGTCAGATTATTGCTACCAGGAGTTCCGATGGCCTGGTGAAACTTTGGAGGCGGAATGGGGCTTTGATTACCACTTTACCGGAAGACTTCTATAACGTTAATGTCAGTTTTAGCCTTGACAACCAATTGCTTGTATCAGTTGATTCTAGTAGTGTCAAACTTTGGGGTAGTGACGGTAAAAAAATCGCGCCTCTCGCAGAGAATAGCGATGATTCCCCTAAAATTAGTTTCAGTCCTGACAGCACAATTATTATATTGAGATCTGAGGATAACGTCAAACTTTACAACAGAGAAGGTGGGGTAATTAAAACTATTAAAAATGACGGCGGTGACGTTCCTAAAATTAGTGTTAGTCAAGATGGAAGACGAATTGCCTCTGTTGAAAGGAATAATGTAGTAAACCTTTGGAGTAGTAATGGTAAGCTTATTCAATCCCTGACGGGACATCACAGTAAAATTACTTTAGTCAGTTTTAGCCCGGATAGTAAGATGCTTGCCACTGCGGACAAAGATAATACCGTAAAGCTTTGGCAGAGCGACGGTACACTCGTTCTAACTCTTAAGGGACACGGGAACCGGGTTGAAAGTGTGCACTTTGGAGCGGATGGCAAGACATTTGCTGTTTCCGGTGTAGAAGATGTGGTGCAACTCTGGAACAGCGATTACAAAAAGATAGTTGCCACATTAAAAGGACACGGCGATCGCATCAATAGTGTCAGTTTTAGTCCTACCAGTCAGCTAGTTGCCTCTGCCAGTGATGATAAAACAGTGAGACTGTGGGATTTTAATGGTAATGCACTCCATATTTTAGACAAGCATACAGATAAAGTAAATCGCGTCCGTTTTAGTCCAAACGGTAAGATACTTGCATCTGCCAGTGATGACAAAACCGTAAAACTTTGGAACTTAAAAGGTGGATTGATTAAAACTCTTGAAAAACATAAAAGTCCTGTTCGGGATGTAATTTTCAATCCGAATAGTTCAAAGATCGCCTCAGCTAGCGATGACAGCACTGTTATCCTCTGGGATTATCAAAGTGGCCAGGGCGAACGCATCTAAATTTCATGTTAACAGAATCTGGTATATTGGAGAAGAATTATTGAGTAACTACAAAACATTTAATTAGGGTTTACCTGTATGAAACTCAAACCTAAAATCACGATCGCCGACCATTTTGCTGACTTAGAAGATCCCCGAATTGAGCGAACGAAGCATCATCAATTAATTGATATTATCACCCTCTCAATTTGTGCCGTGATTTGCGGTGCTGATACATGGGTGGATATCGAAAGTTACGGGCGTGCTAAATACGAATGGTTAAAGACAATTTTAGAATTGCCGAATGGCATCCCTTCGCATGACACAATTGCGCGAGTATTTTCTCGGCTCAAACCGGAGCAATTTCAGAAATGTTTTTTGAGTTGGATTCAATCTATTAGTTGCTTCAATCCCGGAGAAGTAATCGCAATTGATGGCAAAACTCTTCGCCATTCTTACTCACGGGGAGGAGATAAAAAAGCAATTCATATGGTCAGTGCTTGGGCGACGAGTCAAAGATTAGTTTTAGGACAAGTTAAGGTTGATAAAAAGTCGAATGAAATCACAGCTATTCCGACTTTACTCAAAGCATTAGAATTAAATGGAAGCATTGTCACCATTGATGCTATGGGCTGTCAGAAGTCAATTGTGAAGTCAATTGTCGAACAAAAAGGAGATTATGTAATCACCTTAAAAAAGAACCAACCATCCCTGTATGCCAGAGTAGAAGAGTTGTTTAAACAAGCAATTAGACAAGGATTTTCGGGATTTACCCATACAGCTTATTCGACGAATAAAGAGAGTAAGCATGGTCGCTCAGAAATTCGACATCACTTAATGTTGAGTGACATCAAAGAGCTGATTGACCCCGACAATCAATGGGAGAAATTCCCGAGTATAGGTATGATAGAATCCGTGAGGATAGTGAAGGGAAAAACAACTATTGAAACTCGTTATTACATTAGTAGTTTACCAAATGATGCTCAAAACCTGGGTGAATCAGTCCGCAGCCATTGGGGAATTGAAAATTCTTTACATTGGGTATTAGATGTGGGTTTTCGTGAAGATGAGTGTCGGATTAGAAAAGATAATGCTCCGCAAAACTTTGCTATGATTAGACACATCTCGCTCAATCTTTTGAATCAAGAGAAAACTTCAAAAACTGGAGCAAAAAATAAGCGACTTCGAGCCGGGTGGGATGATGACTATTTGACCAAGATCCTCGCTGTTGCAGTCAACTAAATTCTCACGAATAACTCATTATTAACTCTTATACAACTTGGAAACAGTGGTTGTAATAGTTTTATTTTCTCAAAATTAGCAGAAGCGTAAAAACCACCATTAATCAGTTACTGTTTTCTTACTAAAGTCATTAGAAAGCGTGTCTGTAGCTTCTTTGAATGGTGAATTTATCTCAAAATATACTCACCACTGATGAACAGTGTTCAATAAGATGCGTTTCCCCTGTCAAAGTGGCAAGCTTGAGCATCGCCTATCAGGACACAGTGCGTCTGTTAAAAGTCTTAGTTTCAGCCCAAACGGTGAGATGCTTGCCTCGGCTGATGATAGTGGTGCAGTTAAAATTTGGAGCCGTGATGGGATAATGTTAAAAAGCTTTAAACAGGATAGCTTTACTGGTGATAACATCAGCTTAAACTCTGATGGGCAGCAGATTTTTACTTGGATGCGGGGCAAAGATAATTACTATTACCGTAAACCCTTGCTTTGGAGTATGAATCTCAATAATCTTTTAAAGATTGGTTGCCAGAAAGCAGGGGATTATCTGAAGAATAACCCGAATTTACAGGACGATCGCTCTCTTTGCGACAAGCTCTGAAATGGATAGTCAATAATTTCGGTATACTGAATTAAGTGTACCCTGTCAGGCGCGCGTGAATAAGACCCTCAAACCGTCGAAAAATCCTTGCGGGCGTTAAATATTCTTCTTTTAACAGGTGATATCATGTCCGGTTGATTCGTCCTTATATGGGGGGGCGGGTTTATAAAGCTGCGGGCTTTAAAATTAAGAAAACTCGTGAATCCGCCCCTACACAACTTGACATTATACAAGAATGAATCAAGATGTTTAAGTATATAACTAATGACTACCGATCGAGCTTGCGCTGAATTTGCCTCAAAGATTGGTACATTTCCGGCAAACGGTTGTATACGGCTGCGGCTTTGAGAAATAGTTTGTGGGGAATTGCTGGAACGCCCGTCACGATCGCACCTGCGGGCACGTCGCTGTGAATTCCGGCTTTAGCAGTGGCGATCGCCCCATCTCCGATTTTGGCTTGATTAGCAATTCCCACTTGACCTGCCAAAATTACATTGTTGCCAATTTTTACCCCGCCAGCCATGCCAACGTGAGCGGCAAACGCACAATTTTTCCCTACTTGACAGCCGTGACCTACGTGTACTAAATTGTCGATTTTTGTATTTTGGCCGATCCGGGTTTCTCCGACAGCGGGCCTGTCGATCGTGCTGTTGCAGCCAACCTCAACGCCCTCTTCTAATACAGTGCACCCAGACTGCTCCATTTTCACCCATCCTGTGGCTGTCGGCACGAACCCAAAACCTTCGCTGCCGATCGCCGCACCGCTGTGAATCACGCAATTTGCCCCGATGCGAGTACGTTCGTGAATGACACAATTAGCGTGTAAAACTGTGCCGTGGCCTATTTCCGCATCTGGGTAAATTACGACATTTGGATGAATGCAAACGTTGCTGCCAATTTTGACTTTTGCTTGAATCACGGCGTGGGGGCCGATATAGACATTTTCACCAATTTCTGCTGAGGGGTGAACGACGGCTGAGGGATGAATTTCGGATGCTGGGCGAAACGGTTGATAGAAAAGGGCGATCGTTTCAGCAAACAGCAATCGCGGATCTGCTGCGGCAATCCAAGCAATGTTGCGATCGTCACATTGAGCTTGGAGGCTTTCATCTAAGGGCAAAATTAAAGCAGAAGCATTTGTCGAGGCTGTATGAGCGGCAAATTTAGCACCTTCTATGTAACTGATTGTGCCCGATGCAGCTTCATCGACTGGGGCCGCGCCAGTAATTTCCGGATCGGCAGCAACCGACGCTGTGAGGCTGTGACTGGTGGCTAAGTTAAGTTTTTGTACTATTTCGCTAAACTTCATCTATAAAAATTTGTTGTTAGCACAGATGGATCATAGTTAAAATTACCAGCTTTAGAGCACGATCTGAGCAGTTGCCATTTAAAAAACAAAAACCCCGGTTTCTTGAAGAAGTCGGGGTTGTAGCGCTCGATTATTTTTGGCAATTATTTTACAGAAACTGCATCTACGTCAACGGTGCTGCCGTTGGCTTCAGAATAATTGGCACCGGTGGCTTCGGATGCTGAAGCTGTCTCTGTTTGGCGAGATTTAAAGTAGTCGATCGCCATTTGTGAAACTTCGGAAATCAGCAAGACTGCGATCGCCACATCGTCAATTTGTCCGACGACGGGGAGAAAGTCTGGGGCAATGTCGATCGGGCTTACCAGATATGCCAGCGTTCCCAGAATAATCCACCAGCGGTATTTGGGGTTGCGGAGGGTGTCGCGGTACCAGTTGTAAACAGATTGTATAGAAAAGTTCATGGGGTTGTCCTCTACTTATATTTTCAATCTTGACAAATTCTCGCTCGAAATGCTTGTGGAGATATCCCCCCTAGGGTTGGGAAGAGAATTCTACCTGGGAGTATAGGGAATCGGGGAGGGAGAAGTTGTCAAGCTGTGTCGGAAGGGCGGGGACTCTTGACAACGCCCCTACAGAAACCTGACAGATGAAAGCCGATGGAATTAATCTGTATTTATCTGCGCTGATTTGTGGTTTAAAAAAACATTCATATTGTTGACGGTAGATTCGTAATCTATTACTTGTATATCGTGATTAAAGCAAGTTACTTAGATTGGGATTTTTTAACCGCAGATGTCAGCAGATAAACACAAATGAACGCCGATGGGATTTATCTGTGTTTATCTGCTGTTTAAAAAAATCTTCATCTCTCTCACTCACGAATTTTGAAATATCCATTTTTGGTCGCCGATCGCAATTTCGCAACCATTTGGCAGCCAAAAAGGCTCGTTAGCAGCCAGCCTCTGCCCACCCACAAAAGTGCCGTTGGAACTGCCGCTATCGACAAGCTGATATCGCTGTTTACCAAGTTCGTCAGTGGCGCGGCGGATTTGAGCGTGGTAGCGCGAACTTTGCGGATCTTGTAATACTAATGTGTTGGTTGGTTCGCGTCCAATTGTAAAGGGATTGGCTGTTAGGGCGATCGCTTCTCCAGAAAGTTTGTAGATTAAATATGCGGTTGTTTTGCGATCGCTGCTTGCGAGTACGGTTGGTGCAAGTTGGGGAGGATTTCTCCCAGCAGGGAGGCTGTTTTGAGCAAGTTGTTCTGTCAGTTGTTGTAAATCTCGATCGAACCCTGCTGCTGTGTCAGAAGCTGGAAGACTCGCAGGAGAATGACCTGAAATTAAGTTTAACTGCTGTACGGGAGATTGAGGAACAATCGGACGGCCAGCTTCGGCAATTCTCATTTGCAGTGCGGCCGCATTTTCTGCTTCCTGTCGGGCACTCATTCCCTCAACTTGGCGAATAACTCCGTTGGTTTCGGGAAAGCTGACATCGCCAATTCGCACGTCTTCTAAGTTAAAACCTAGAGTATAAAAATCTTGGACGCGATCGAGCAAATTTTGGCGCAGCAACAGCCGTCCTTGACTGATAAGCTGTTGTAGGGGTATTTGCCCGATCGCTAATCCCATACAATCCTTAACTGCACTTGCTAAAACAGCTAAAGGATCGGACAATTCCAAAGCTACTCGTTTCGGATCTATAACTTGATAAATAACAGTCAGAGTGGCATCAATTAAAAACCGATCCTTAGACAAAAAATCTCCGTGCGACTGTACGTCTAAATTGCGGAGTTTGGTGTCTACGATGACAATTTGACACTGTTCCAGCAGGGGAAGGGCAAAGCTGAAATGCCGCCCGGATTTCAGGGTACGCACGGCGCGGCCGTTTTTGACCAACAAACCCGTGTAACCCGCCCCTATAAAGTCCATACTAAAGCCGGCCCAGCGTTCGGGTGTGACGGTTTGAATCAGTGGAGAAGCGTTGTTCATGGGAGGGAGTTGAGGGAGCGAAGATTCTAATTTTAGGGTAACAAATTGCTGGGGACGAGCGATCGGGCGGTGTGCCGGTTCAGCAACCTCTATTCTATACTTCTGGACTCCCCGCGATTCAGGCCGGACTGGATCTAGCTTGCATCTAGTTGGTGGTGAGGGCGATCGAAATACTGTTCGTAGGGTGCGTCTGATCCTTCAAACCTGTTGAAATCGAAAGAATTAATGTCTAACGCACCCTACAATTTGGTTTAACGGTGACTAAAGGTCAGTGATTTATTGGCTATACTTAAGGCATCATGCTAGGAGCGTAAGTCAGATGAATACGATCGCGATCGCCCTTTCAGATGAGCGCCTCCTGAAGTTACAAAAACTCGCCAACGACTTGAATGTATCGATAGAAGAATTAGTTTTAATAGGCATAGAAAACTTACTCGCACAGCCAGAAAGTCTTTCACCAAATACTGCTCAAAATATTCTCAACAAAAATGCTAAAATTCCCCCTGATATAGTTGACAACTTTTATGTATCAGCTTGGATAGATTGGGGGAGAAATCAAGGCTACGCGATTGAAGAGAATGTAGAGAAGACCAGAATTTGAACATGAACTCGATGGATTGGTTGGCGACAGGTACGGAGTTGTAGGTCAAATTCTTAAACGTGCGGTAAATCAGTATTTTAAATAGATGACGCGGGATGTCGGCGGCAATTAAAGTTTCCAGAGCGCGATCGCGCTGCATCTGTTTGTGCTAAGATTAAAGAGCTTAAACATTACTGATTAAGAGCGTTTAACTAAGATGTCTAAGGAATCAGTCATCACAGAACATATCGAAATTACGCCTGGGGTACTTGGTGGTAAGCCACGCATTGCGGGCCATCGAATTGCTGTAGCACACATCGCCGAAATGTATCTAAAAATGGGAATTTCTATAGAAGAAATTGCCGGCAAGTATGACTTACCACTTGCCTCAGTTCATGCTGCAATGACCTATTATTACGATCGTCGAGAAGAAATCGATCGTCGCACTGCTGAAAGTCGAGCTATTGTGGAAGAATTAAAGCGAAATAGTTCACCATCTCCGTTACAAGAAAAATTGAGGGCAATTAGAGGTGAGTGAGCCAATTCGTTTTCATTTAGACGAACATATTGACTCTAACATTGCGCGTGGTTTGCGTCGTTACGGGATAGATGTTACAACAACAGTTGATGCAGGATTGCGTACTAAAAGCGATGAGTCACACCTGGCATTTATTCGCGAACAGCAGCGCGTGATAGTAACGCACGATGACGATTTTTTAATTATGGCAAGCGATACCACAGATTATCCGGGGATTGTCTATTGTCCTCCTAATTCTCGTTCGGTGGGCGAGATTATCCGTAGTTTGATTTTAATTTATGAAGTGTATGCGCCTGAAGAAATGATGGGGAGGATTGAATATATTTGACATGATTTTAAGGAGATCGCACTTTCGGAAAATAAGGGCAATCGCACTTTGAAAAAGGGACAATTGCGCTACACCCAAAGCATTATCAGACTGCTTTGAGGTATTGCGTTACAGGCTTCAAATCGATGTCATCGTTGGAAATCAGTATTTTAAATAAATGGCAGGTGATGCCTGCTGCAATCAAAGCTTCCAAATTGCGAGCTTTGAGCAGTCCTCATAAATGCCGACTTGCCTGACTTACGCAAGCTAAACAGGCTTTTCATTCTCCCGCGAACTAAATGCAGAAAGCGATCGCCCATTGATAGAGTTTCAGTGCTACACTAAAATTACAGCATTGTTCGGTGGCAATTGCGTGATACCCTACTTGCACGAGGAAAATATATGGTAACTACGCTCGAAATTGACAAAACTCTCCTTCAAGAAGCCCTTGATTTGAGTAACCATCCAACACCTACTACATTAATCGAAGCAGCTTTACGCGAGTACATTCAACGTCGCCGCAAACAACTAAAAGTAATGGAATTGTTTGGGACTATTGACTACGATGAAGATTATAACTACAAGCAACAGCGACAAACTTTATGAATGTTCTTGTTGATAGTTACTTTTGGTCGTTGGCCTTGCGGCGCAACACAACAAATGATGCGATCGCTATTGTTAATGTACTGCGTGATTTGATTGCAGATGGACGAGTTGTTTTACTGGGTGCCATTCGTCAGGAGGTGCTTTCTGGGGTACGCTACAAGGAACAGTTTGCTCGATTGCGAGAGTATCTTCGTGCTTTTCCTGATTTAGAGCTAACAACTGAAGATTATGAGTTAGCCGCAGAGTTTTTCAATACCTGTCGCAGTAATGGCGTTCAGGGTTCAAATACAGATTTTCTGTTATGTGCCGTTGCTCATCGTCGCGGTTACAGCATTTTCACTACAGATAAAGATTTTGAGAATTTCCGATCTCACATTCCTGTCGTATTACTATCAGGGTGATTTCTCAGTTTATATCTTAACTTAGGGATACCGATCGCACTTTTGGATTTGAGATGTCCGAGGGACGATCGTACTTTAGGAAAAGGGACAATTGCGCTACACCCAAAACATTATGACACTGCTTTGAGGTATTGCGTTACAGGTTTCAAATCGATGTCATCGTTGGAAGTCAGTATTTTAAATAAATGACGCGGGATGCCGGCTGCAATCAAAACTTCCAAATCGCGATCGCACTTTGACAAGTCCTCATAGATGCCGACACTGAAAGTAGCATCGCACTTTGGGAAAAAGACCATCGCCCCTAAGAAGAAAAGGGGCGATACCACAACATTTCAAAGCAGAATAGGGGAAAGTGGGGAATCAGGAAACGAAACATCAGGAGGCACAAACACAGGCGTATCTGGTCGAGGTATAGGCGTACTCAGAAGAGGTGGCTGATTAGCTAACAAGTTTGCAGTTGTGATACTGGAAGCCTGAACATTATTCAGTTGGGCTAATTGTTCACCTGTACTTTTCACAGTAAGGAGAGTATTAGCACCTGCGGTTTGAATCAAGATGTCACCGATATTTAAATTGGCTGGTACTTGGATGAAATCAGTCGTATTGTCAAAGTCGGTGATGATGTCTAAACCGCCACCTGTTAACAGGGCAAATGTATCTCTTCCCTGTCCGCCAGTGAGTGTATCAATGTCCCTGTCACCTGAGAGAAAATCATCGCCTGCATCACCAAAAAGTTGATCGTTGCCTTTGCCACCAAATAAACTGTCGTTTCCTTCTCCACCTGAAATGCTATCTTGACCGTCGTTTCCGAGAATTAGTTCGCTGATGGTAGAGCCTGTAACTGTATCATTGCCACCTAGAACAAAGACACCACCAGAAATATCTGTTAGTAGTCTAGGGGATAATTCGATTAATTCTGCTGTGTTATCGCCGAACAAGCGAAATAGACCATTATTATTGATGAATCTTAATGCCATCGTTATTTGTTCTCAACTGTAAATTTGACTGGATTGGAGAGGGATAAAATTAGGAGCGAGCGCTCTTTCAAGATACGAATGGCGAGCGCTCAGATGTAGTCTCGATCTAAATTATAGGGGGCATAAAGGATGCAGAGATGCTTAGATTATGCCCAATATGAGCGGAGCAATCGGCATTAATTGTTACCTAAGTCCAGGTTCTTTGATTGCTACCGTTAGACACATAATCTAAACCAGTTATACTTGAGTTTCCGTTACTTAAATCGGCTGAGATAACACCCTCATGAGCCCGATCAAATACAAACAGAGAAGGCTGTACTTTACCGAAGTTATCAAATCGATTAAGAGTGAGAAGAGATGGGAAAGATAATGATGGTTTTGAAGCCAAGTCTTTGAAAACATCAATAACACGGTTATGATAATCTCTCGCAGCGTCTTCCCCTACATAACCAGTGAAATTAACTAGGTAGGAATAATCCGCAGTTGTAGCTTGCTCATTATCACCTGCTATAGCGCCCACGTTAGGACTACTACTATCTGAAACGACCAATGCAATAGATTTAGTAGCGGTCTTACTAAATTCTACGATACCATCATCTCCTGGGTTATTGCCATCAATGTCGTAATCGCCAGCAGGAGAAGCTGGATCGAGTGCAACAAGATTCTTAACACCTCCACTTATTCTTCCTATCTCAGAGGCAACGTAAGAGCCTAAACTATGACCTAAAAGAATAGTTCGTTTAGGATCTATTCCTAATTCTTTCAACTTATTAGTAGCCCATTGAGCAACTGGCCTAATCCGCTTCGCAGCGTCGTAAGGAATCGTCAAAAGAGCCGGCTTACCAGGGTCATTTGCTGCCTCTTTCCAGTCTAAGTAAAGTACCTGAGAGTTTGGGTAATATTGACTAGCTGCTACTGTTTCCGCTAAGTTAATTATATTGCCATCTTCCGTACCATTACCACGACCATGAATCACTACAACGGTGTCTTTGTTGGAGTCAATATTGCTACGAGCTGCTGTCCCTTTTTTACCATCCTTATCGTAAAGCAATAGCTCGACTGGAAATGGCTGGTTTTCTACCGTGATATCTTTGTTACTATCCCAAGAGAGGGAAAAACTGGCATCGCCTCTTTCTTCAGCATATCCAAAATTTACCCAATATTTACCATTTTGTGTAGGAGTAAATGTGTAGTTTTTACCATCATAAGCATTCTTAAGCCAAGCCCCATTTTGACCACTAACATTAATCCATTCATTCCCACTATTAGCGTTAACTGGTATGGTTCTTAGATAGTAATAATCATCTGCTTTTACTGAAAAGTTGTAGGTTACACCTGCTTCAAAATCTGCTTCTCTGTATAAATCCACCCCAAATTTATCAGAACTTACACCGACATTACTCGGAGCCCCATTACCCCAATTTCGAGAAATAACGTTTCCGTAAGAAGCAGCATCCCTGTCATTATTACGAGTAAATGGAATGAATCCTTTTTCAACGATTTCTCCTGAACTCCAATCAAAAATGTTTCCTCCCCAGTCTTGGGAAAAATTAATTCCGTATAATGTTGCATACTCTACTGAAAGTATTTTTCCATCTATCGCAACAGTCCCCCGATCGTCCTCACTCTTCAACCCCTGAAGCTCACCCTCACTCAACTCCTTCCCCTGAACGATCGCCCCAAAAATCGCCCCCTCATCTCCCAGTGAATCCGTAACATTCAACCGCGCATCAACAGAGTGCCCTATCTCTTCCAGCAACACATCCGCCACCGCCGCCGGATTCGCCCCATTCCGAGTCAAAAATTCCTTCGATAAATAAATCGTATCCGTCGCCGCTGCAAAAGCCCCATTCGCCCCATCAATCTCAGCAGACGAGACAACCTTCACCGGCGGGATATCACTAAAATCTCCCTGAAACCATCCTTCAGCTAAGGCTTTCGCACCCACAGCATCCCAGTTTTCCCCAAAAGCCAAATTCATCTTAGCCACGAAATCTGGCCCGGCCGCAAACTTACTCAGATCCCCATAAACCTCGGACATCGCCTGACCTGTTAGCAAATCGACAGAGCTATCCGGTAAACTGCTGTTGGAGTCGGCGATCGCCCCATTAGCCATCCGGGTTAGCGCAGCATCGGGCAAGATGATATTTTCATAGGCTTCTGGCGTTAAAGTCGGGATATTAACTTCCTCACCAACACCCCCGGTTAGGACGCGGTTAGCATCTAGCTGCGGGATAATTGCCTTAGTCGGTTCTAGGCTGGCATTCCAAGGGGCGATCGCACTTTCGTTATTAAATTCAGGCGTGAAAAAATTAGACACGTTATTCTCCCGTGTTGATTAGAGACAAGTACATAGACTTGCCCTGTGTTTGCTTGGATTAAATAAACTGTTTGTTGTAAAAGCCGATCGGCCGATCGCCCTCATGAACCCTTAGCCCCGAAGTAGCGCAACAGTAGCGGTACTTCTCAAGCTCTATTTATCTATCAGGCTGAGTCCGCAAGTTTTATGCAAAATACTGCTTTTTTGTTACAAAACTTTACTTAGCGCCCTCTGACTTTTGCAAATACTAGCTTTGACGTTAGTTGAAGCGATCGCGCCTCCCCGTTTATCTAAGTATTTACACTTATATATTTAGTCTTAGTAAAATAATACACTAGCTACCGCTACCAAGCAACTAACAAACGCTAGCAATTTCGGTTATGCTGTCGTTAGTCACATCTCAACACACCCGACAATGGTACCAAAGGAAGATTTATTTGCCGAAGCCGCGAAACACTGGGACTTAGAAAGACTATACCAAGCTTTTGCGGAAGCTAAACGGCAAATCTCTCCTCGATCGCGCAGGGGACTAACAGAAACAGAAAAACTTTACCTCCGAGGATTGCTTTCCGGTTGCAGTCCCGCCGAAATCGCCCGCCAACTGTTTCAGAGTTCCAAAAGTGCAGAGGTTTATTTATGTAAAACTTTATACCAATATGTTAAAAAACTCGCAGATGTACCTAACGAACCTGTAGGCAATTGGCGCAATATTTGCGATCGGCTACAGGCAGCCGGATATAAAACTCAGTCTTCTCCTGAATTTAAAATAAATAATTCTGTACCTACAGAAGCATTAGTAAAAATAGTTAATATAGGTTTTGATTCTAATACAGGAACAATTGATATTAACATCCGGGTTTCAATCCCCTCAACTTCAGAAACTCCGAAAACAGAAGATTTGGATAAAGATGGTTAGATGGGCGATCGCCCCTCAACAAACCAATCTAACTGAAGGCGTAAAGCGCCGCTATCCCGTAGGGAATCGCCTACAATAGAATCAACACTCCTCATCTCAAACACCATGCAAATTGTTTTGCCACCTGAAGTCGAAGCCCTCGTGCAGCGCCAACTCACCAGCGGCAAATACAACAGCGCGATAGACGTTATCCTTGCAGCCATTAAACTACTCGAACAACAGCAAGACATTTATCAAGGACGACTGCAAGAACTCCAACAAGACGCACTGATTGGTCAGCAAGCATCCCAACGCGGTGAAGTCGTAGACGGTGCAACCGCAATGGCACAAATTCGAGCTAATTTGCGATCGCGTTACACTTCCTCAGAAGCATGACTTCACAATTCCGCCTCACTCAACCCGCAATTCAAGACATCGAGCAAATTGCAGACTACATCGCCAGTCAATCGGGACTGGATCGAGCCGATCGCTTTTTAAGCAATCTTGACGCTAAATTCGCCAAAATTGCTCAGTTTCCCAATATTGGACGACAAAGACACGAAATTTTACCATAGCTTCGCAGCCTCTCCACAGACAACTATCTCATCCTCTATATGCCGATCGGACAAAATGTAGAAATCTTTCGAGTTGTCAGTGGTTATCGAGATTTATCCGCCCTCTTCGCCGATGCTGATGATTGAATTTAACTAAACAACGATCGCCCTTTCATTCACCTGACCAAAAACGCCGCACACTCAACATGAGAAGTCTGAGGAAAGAAATCCGCCGGCTGCACTCGCGCTAACTTATAATCCCCATTTTCGCACAAAATCTTCAGGTCGCGAGCCAAAGTAGCCGGCTTGCAGCTAACATAAACAATACGATTTGGTTTGATTTCCTTGATAGCTTCCAAAACCGCGCGATCGCACCCTTTCCTCGGCGGATCTAGCAGCACAATATCCGGTGTCAATCCCAAGGAAGGCAGCAAACTCTCTACAGTTCCCACCTGAAACTCGACATTTCTCACGTCATTTAACTCACCATTTAATGTGGCTTGTTCTATCGCCGCCGGTTGCACTTCTAAACCTATGGCTATTTTTACTTGTTTTGCCAGGGGTAAAGTAAAAGTCCCAATTCCGCAGTAAGCGTCAACCAAAACCTCGTTGCCCTGCAAATTCAATTCCCCTACAATTACCTCTAACAATGCTTCAGCCGCCTCTGTATTTACCTGGAAAAAAGTATCAGCCCTTAGCTGAAAATTCAAACCAGCAAAGCTTTCTCGCAGATAAGCACGACCCGCAATGCAGCGAGTTTCTGCACCAAAAATCACATTAGTTTGAGCTGGATTTATATTCAAACAAACACCTGCCAGTTGAGGATATTGTTTCAGCCACTCTGATGCTTGCTCTTCAATTCCCGGCAAGTCTCCAGTGCGAACTATTAAAGTTAGCAGCATCTCGCCAGTGCGCCGTCCGATCCGCAAGGACAAATGACGCAATTCTCCTGTATGTTTCTTTTCGTCGTAGACTTGCCAATCCCGCCAGTGGATGTCTTCTTTGACTTCTTTTAACAAAGGATTGAGGCGCGGGTCTTGCACCGGGCACTGATTGAGATTGACTAATTTGTGGGTGCTTTTTTGATAGTAACCTGCTTGGACTTGACCTGTTGCAGATATTGCCACGGGATAAGTCGCTTTGTTGCGGTATCCCAAAAATTGGGGAAATCCCTCGATTTTTCCCGTTAAAATTTCATCAACTTGCGGATTGGTAAATCCGCCAATCCGTTCTAAGGCTTGAATGATTTGATTTTGCTTGGCTGCAAGCTGATATTGATAATCTACGTGCTGCCACTGACAGCCGCCGCACTTGTCGGCGACAATGCAGTTAGCTCGGATGCGGTGTTCGGATGTTTCGAGAAGTGTGTCCAGCTTGCCTGTAGCATAGGTGGATTTGACTTGCACGAGGCGGACAAGGACTCGATCGCCCGTCACGGTATCGGGCACAAACACTACTAACTCACCAAAACGACCAACTCCGTCGCCGGTGTCTGTCAAGTCGGTAATCTCTATCTCAATCAGTTGACCTTGCTGGCAAGGGTTTGCCAATTTCGTCGAGTTTGGGGTGGGGAATTTAGATTTGGTCACAAGTAGTCGTGGTAGGATTTAATATGGTAATGCAATATCGCTCTCTCTTTCCTGAGATAAGTCGTAGCGAAGCGGGGCGCAAGCCATCGCACTCAAGCTCAATTGCAGGCTGTCTTCCTGCTGCTGAACGTCTTGCTGCTAAAGCCAAGCTTCAACCGGGGAGTCGAGCTTGCCGCGAGTTGCCTCGATCCCGTCGGTGCGATAGGCTGTTGGGGCGATGTAGCAAAAACTCGTTAAATAGTCAAAGTGTCTGCCGACATCCAAACTCTCAGTCGCAGTTTTTGAGATTTTCCCCCAGTACCCTGGAACACAAGGAAACTGGCTTGAACATCAAGCATAACGCTTGGGGAGATTTACCCTCTACTTCTAGGATTGATAAATGTTAGGAGCAAGGCCAGTCTGCGAACCAAGAATCCCGTCGCCAACAGATGGGAATGTTTATTAATGTTATCCTCAAATTTGAATAACAGTCAACGACCCAGGTCTAAAGACACTGGGCTTCTAGCCTAAGACTTAAACCACAGTTGACCAGACTAAGTACCTTGTGTACTACGTTAACGGTAAGAGTTTAAGACCTACCAAGGAATACGAAGCTAGTTCCTTGCTCTAGAAATTTAGGATTAAACAGATTTATTGGGTTAAGTCAGTGTCCTAAATATAGTACCGGCCGTTAACTTTGTCGAAGCTCACATCACCCCGAAAGGGAGGCTCGAAAGAGCAAAACCGTTATGCGATCGCGGGTTGCGAAATTTGAGGTAGTAATGGTCAAGAGTGAAACTGCATTACATTCATTACACTCCCATCAAGCAATCCCCGTTTAATGGAAAGATTAACGGCGGTTGAAACCGCCCGCGTCGTTTCCATCTCAGCCCTGAAGAAACTGAGTTTCCCACTTACCGAGTTTTTTTTATGAGCGTAGTTAGCCAATTTATTCTCCAAGCCGACGACGAACTTCGTTATCCCAGTACCGGCGAACTCCAAAGTATCAATGATTTCTTTAAAACCGGAGAACAGCGGGTGCGTATTGCTACTGCGCTGTCTGACAGTGAGAAGAAAATTGTTGAAGAAGCTAGTAAAAAACTCTGGAAAAAACGACCTGATTTTATCTCTCCTGGGGGCAATGCTTACGGCCAGCGCGAACGGGCTTTGTGTCTGCGCGACTACGGCTGGTACTTGCGCCTGATTACTTACGGTATCTTGGCGGGTGACAAGGAGCCTATCGAAAGCATCGGTTTGATTGGCGTTCGGGAAATGTATAATTCTCTGGGCGTTCCTGTTCCTGGCATGGTCGAAGCTATCCGCTGTTTGAAGGAAGCTTCTTTGGCTTTGCTCAATCAGGATGATGCTAAGGAAGCAGCTCCTTATTTCGATTATATCGCTCAGGCAATGTCTTAATTGCTTTGGTGATTGCTTTCATGAATGTGGCGGAGCATTCGCGGGTGATTTTTGGGGTGATTTGATCTCGCAATTGCTCGCAAATGTTTCGCTTCTGTTTTTGGCAAGGAAATCTGCCTAATTTCTGCTAGGAAGCAATGCTGTTTAAGCTTTCCCAGATGTTGAGTTCGTATTGTCTTTTAATGCACATTTGATTTAAAAAGTCAAGGTTTTTTGGGAGACATTGTTTTTTGAATTTCCGGCTGTCGTAGTGAATAGATGTTTTGAGCTGCGAGAGTTCTCCCAGGGTGGGGCAGGTTTGGATATGATGGGCGATCGCATTTTGCCATTCTTCCAGCTTCCGGTAGCTGAGAAATTGTCCGCCTCTGTCTTGCCGGTGCACAAACACCACGAAAGCCCAGGATTCGACTCGCTTAATTTGATTTTGGCTGATTTTGAGCAGTTGGGCGATCGACCTGACGGTGATGCGGAGCTTTTTCGAGGGTTGGATGCGGCGAAATAGTGGTGTCATAGCTGTCTATTTAGTTTGTTCCAACATTGTAACACAATATGCTTAACTTGCAAACTTAAAAAGTGAAACTAGAAAGTCAGGCGTGATAGCTTAGCTTTATGCAGATAGGTGATGACTGATGGTTGTAGCAGAAGCTAGGCGAGAAAAAGAATACTTGAGACGGAGATTTACTGATACCGGGCTGCGGCGGTTGGGTAAATTCCTGCGATCGTGGCGGGAAGCTAGGGGGTGGAGCGTTCACGAACTGAGCGAAAAGACCAAGCAGCATGAGGCTCAATTTTATAATCTAGGGGGAGAGCCTTTGCCCAAAGTTTTGGGGGTCAGCATTGCAGGCATTTCGAGAATCGAAAATGGCTATTACAACAAGCCTGCACCCGATCTTTTGTGGCTGTTCCTCGATGTTCTCGAACCAGTTCACCCGGTTGAAAAGCGGTTGGTTACTCTAGAAGACTTACTGTTGATCGGAACTGAATTTTGGAACCCAAACGTCGAGGCGTAGGATTGACTTAATAGTTAAATTGGATCTGTAAAATGCCCGGATTTCTTGACTTTAAGGCTGTCGTCGATCGGGAAAAACTGCGCCCTGTGCGATTTACGGATACGGGACGCGGTAGATTGGGCAAACTTCTGAAAGCAGCTAGAGAGATTCGGGGCTGGTCAATTATTGAAACAGAAATGGTCACAAAAGAATACGAGGCCGCTCTGTTTCGGACAGCCGGAGATCCTGTACCAAAAGATGTCGGTATTAGTAATGCTACTGTTAGTCGCTACGAACGCGGGAAGTTAGAAAGTTTGGATTGGCGATCGCTCTCTCTGTTATGCTTTGTCCTCAAGCCGATCGATCCGGTGACTGGGGAAGCCCTGGAACCGACAAATGCGCTTTATATCGCCTGCGAACATCCGCCGTATAATGACGCGAAGCTCTATGACTAGATTATTTGCAGATAGGTAATGTCAGGACTCTCTAACAAGGCTGTGGTAGACAAAGAGCAGGAATTGCGTCCCGTTCGCTTCACTGAAACGGGGCGGATGCGTTTGGGGAAGATTTTAAAAGCAGCAAGACAGACAACAGGCTGGTCTGTCAGCGAAACAGAGTTCAAAACAAAGGGATATGAAGAGGCGCTGTTCACAGCTACAAATCAACCCGTACCCAAAGATGTGGGTATCAGTGCCGCAACAGTCAACCGTTACGAACGTGGGAAGCTGGATAATTTGGATTGGCGATCGCTCTCTCTGTTATGCTTTGTCCTCAAGCCGATCGATCCGGTGACAGGGGAAGCCCTGGAACCGACAAATGCGCTTTATATCGCTTGCGAACATCCGCCGTACAATGACGCGAAGCTTTACCAAGATAATTGGGTCTAAAGCCCCTTCTTAATAGGACGGCTTTAATTGATTGCCGATTTTTGTTTTAATCGTTTAGTTGCGTCAATATCTATTTTTCAAATTTCATTGCATTCTATTTAAAATAGAATACAATGATACTATACCACAGGTAGAATAACCGCCGATACACATGAGACACCAAGCTCAAACGACTGGTCGGGAAACAATAATGGTTAGTGGGTGGCGAAAACCACGAAAAACATAGCTAGGCTGACTAAGGTAAGCCAAAACCAGAAAAATAAATTTTGGGAAGTTAAAACGTACCGTAGGGCATCCGGTAACATGAGAAGTAATTCTCGAACGCTTGGGGAGATAAAACCCTCTGGGACTAACTAAATTAGGCTCAATATTTGGTTCCTTTGAACGGATATTTGGTTTAAGTATTGCCGCAAGGATAGATAGTTTTAAGGTATGTCGCCAGAACCAAGAATCCCCACGCCTTGAGGCCCGGGAGTGTCAAGAGTAGTTGATTGCTGACATCTGGCAGTATTGTTAATCAGCTTTTCAGGGCGGGCTAGAAGCCCACCCCACAAGCAAAATATTGAGTTGTTGTGGAACAGGCATCTTGCCTGTTCTTAACAATAGTGCGGGCTAGAAGCCCACCCCACAAGCAAAATATTGAGTTGTTGTGGAACAGGCATCTTGCCTGTTCTTAACAATAGCGATCGGGAGTGATTGATTACCGATCGCCCTTTTGTTTAGCAATTAAAGCTTTAGCTTGCTGCCACAGAGATTCTAACTCTTCTGGGGCATAATCTGACAAAGGTCGATCGCACGCAGCCTCTACCTTGGCAAACCGCTGCACGAAGCGATCGTTTGTTCCTTGCAAAGCAGCCGACGGATCTAAATTGTACCAGCGAGCTAATTGAATCAAGACAAACATAATATCTCCCAATTCTGACTGCTGCGCTGCCTTATCCTCGTGTTTGAGAGCGTGTTCAAATTCTGCCATTTCTTCGTGAAATTTATCCCAAACGCCCTCTACACTGTCCCAGTCAAAACTCACTTCCGCAGCTTTTTGAGAGATTTTCATCCCGGCGGCGATCGGCGGCAAAGTGCTGGCATAACGGCTCATTTTCGAGGCTAAAGTTGGTGGCTTTTCTGAAGTTATGCCTTTTTCTGCTGCTTTGATTTTTTCCCAGTTTTCGTTGACTTCATCCACGCTGTTGAGTGCGACATCGCCAAAGACGTGGGGATGTCGCCGAATTAGTTTTTCGGTAATCCCCGCAGCGATTTCGGCGAAGGTAAACTGATTGGATTCGCTGGCAATTTGAGCTTGCAGAATTACCTGTAACAGTAAGTCGCCCAATTCTTCGACGATCGCATCTTTATCTCCTTTGCGAATCGCGTCGGCGGTTTCATAAGCTTCTTCGATGATGTGAGGAATTAGAGTTTGGGGAGTTTGGGCTAAATCCCAAGGACATCCGCCGTCTGGCGATCGCAATTTAGCCACAACTTCTATAAGTTCTTTGAGTGCTGTGAGCGATCGACTTTCAGAATTAGACATAATAATTTACCTTTTATATCAACCGCCAAGACGGTTATAACGTTGTTAATGGCTCCAACCATTGATTGTATTACTTCTTCCTTCTTCCTTCTTCCTTCTTCCTTCTTCCTTCTTCCTTCTTCCTTCTCTCCTTTACATCCGTTACATCCGTTACAGAATCCGTTGCCGAACTTCCTTCTTCCTTCTTCCTTCTTCCTTCTGCTATGGATTTGCTAGATGTGCGAGTGGGAGCTTTGATTTTAGGCCTCTTAATTGTCTTAGGAGGGCGCAACCCGCTCAATCCTTTCTTTTTGAATCTTTTGTAAGCCGAGCCGCCCCAATCGCTCAGATAGTGGCTCATAGCGCCCAATTCTAGACCGATGTAAACGGCTAAAATTTCGATGTGGTGTTCCCAGATCGATAGCCCGTAAGTCAAAACCACATCCTGCCAATTCCCGCCGAAGTTCCCGACTTTTTCGGCAACTGCCAATCCCAAGATTCCGAGAACCGCAATCCAGATAGCGAGGTACAAGATTCGCAAAGCAGTGCCGATGAGTGGGCCGTGGGACAAAAAAGAGCGGTGGCGCAGGCTTTTTTGGTACGGGAGCCAAATCGCTTTGAACCATCCCCAGCGCTGATACTGGCAGGAGTAGATATCCAAGTCGGGGCCAAACATCAGCCCGCCGAATAAGAAGCTGCCGGAAACGAGCAAAGTCAGGTTGCTGCTCTGAGTCTGGCCAAAGGTGAGGGCTGCCACTAAGGGCAAACTCCACATGGTTATTTGATCGTGGGTGCGGCCAGAGGGCATTTAAAGTTTAGGATTTTTTTTACTTGATCTTTCTGAGTTACTGTGATATGATAAATCCCTGTGAGTGCAATTGGGTGATTAGCTCAGTGGTAGAGCGCCTGCTTTACACGCAGGATGCCGTAGGTTCAAATCCTACATTACCCATCGGATAACTCAAGATCAACAGTTTCAGCCGTTTTTAGCCGTCAAGCCGAGAACGGCTTTAACTGTTGCTGTTGACGGTTGACTTTTGAATTTGGTGACGACTAAATTTAACATTCTGTGGCGGATGTCTCAAAAGTTGGCACGCAATGCTAGAAAATGAATTTATTGATTTTCTTTTTTAGAACCGTGTATATGAAGCCTAAAATAACTAGCCCGATCGCGTGGCAGCAAGCTGAACTGCTTATGCAGCCAGCGATGATCCGAGTGCTCGACAACATCCGCAAACAATTAGAAGAGTCAGTTTGGACGGGCACTTATCAAGAAGTGCAGATTCCGATTCCGGGCTATCAACTAATTTTAGAGCATCAAGGCGAGCAAATATGCGTCGATATTTGGGAACTTTGCTATCGAGTCTGCTTTGTCAACTACCAGCCCGCTCACACTCAACTGCAAAGTCAGGAAGTAGTAATTGATACTAGCTTGATTGAGGATGACACTGGCGATGTAGATTGGAATCGTCTTGATGCCAAAGCCAGCAAATTAATACAAGAAATATTCGCCAATTTGGGCAAATAGTCAGTTGACAGTTGTCAGTTGTCTGTTGTCAGTTATCTGTTGTCAGTGGTGAGCTTTCCAGCCAACAGCGAACAGCCAACAGTCAACAGCGAACAGTCAACATTTAAGACTCAACAGTCAACAGTCATCAGTTAACAGTTAACAACCAACAGTCAACAGTCAACAGTCAACAGTCAACAAAATTTTATGGTGATTCAAGAATTGCACGACATTCAAGCAGCGGCCGGTGCTACTTTTGCAGAGTTAACAACCAAAGAAATTGTGCCAGTCAGTTTTGGTAACGACGCAGAAGCGATCGCAGCAACGAAACAAGGTGCCGCTTTGTACGATCGCACTCACTGGGGACGCATTCAAATCTCAGACAGCGATCGCCTGCGGTTCTTGCACAATCAAAGTACCAATAACTTTAATATACTCAAACCCGGTCAAGGTTGCGACACCGTTTTCGTGACTTCCACCGCCCGGACGATCGACCTTGCCACTGCTTACGCTACAGAAGATGCCGTACTGCTGTTAGTTTCGCCCAACCGCCACCGCCAACTGCTGGAATTGCTCGATCGCTATATTTTCCCAATGGATCGCGTCGAGTTAACAGATTTAACCGATACAACTGTTGCTTTCAGTTTCCTCGGCCCGGAAAGCACTCAACTATTAGAAAAAATCGGAGTTACCGAACTAGAAAATCAACCTTACGCTACTCACAAATTGATAAATTTTGCAGGTATGGAAGTCCGAGTTGCGGTGGGTAGCGGTTTAGCAACTCCCGGATACACGTTAATTGCGTCAGCAAGCGATGCCGCCAACTTGTGGCAGGAATTAGTCAAAGCTGGGGCCGTACCGATGGGCGATCGAGTTTGGGAACAACTGCGAATCGAACAAGGACGCCCCGCACCAGATTTTGAACTCACAGATGATTACAACCCCTTAGAAGCCCGCCTTTTAAACACGATTACCTATGACAAAGGCTGCTACATCGGTCAAGAAACTATTGCCCGGTTGAACACCTACAAAGGAGTCAAACAGGAACTTTGGGGCGTGCAGTTGAGCGGTGCGGTTGAACCCGGAACAACAGTCACAATCGGAGAGGAAAAAGTCGGCAAACTCACCAGTTTTACGGAAACTGAATCCGGCTTTTTTGGCCTCGCTTACATCCGCACAAAAGCGGGCGGCGAAGGCTTAAAAGTGCAACTAGGAGAGATTGCCGGGGAAGTAGTAAACGTGCCTTTTTTAAGTTTGTAAGCTTTGGTTTGTCGTGAGGACTAAAGTCCTCAGAATTTTATGAGGATTGAAGCCCTGACGGCGAACCTATAGCGGGTGTTCTACTGGACACCATAAGCTCGCTCAGTATTTAAATTGCACATCAACAAATAATCAAACTCTTGTGGGGTTGGGGCTGCGACGCCGCCCCAAGTATGCAGTTTAAATACACAATATAGCAATCCTCAATCATTTGTAAATTTCTTACTCCCGAGCGAGCGGGTTCGGGGAGGGTTGGGGTGCGGTAACAAATTTACGACTCCTGCAAGGATTGCTATAGCTGATTAAATGATGACATAATCTTCGCCCCAAACAGCTTGACTGGCCTGTGGTTCCGGCTCTACTGGGTCGCTGTAATGAGTGTCAATGTGTCTGATGAAACTTTCTCGATAAGCTTTGAGATGCGAGTTAAGTGCTTCGATATCCTGCTGTCCGGTCGCGAAACTGCTATCTCTTCTAAATTGACCAGATTCCTTAACAAAAGCCATGTCCACTTGCCACAAAGCTCTATCAGTCGGGCGATATGACAAATCAACAATATCGTAAGCTGCGAAGCCTTGGGACTTCATAAAACTCATTACATCATACATCTGACCGAACAAAGTAACTTCTACAATTACATATTCAGTCTGCTGCAAAATTTCAGTTGCTCCCGCTAAAACATCTAATTCCTGTCCGTCTACATCAACTTTAATTAAATACGGGCCTGACAAGTTTCTTTCCCGGCATATTCCATCCAGGGTAATTGCTGGTATGTTTCTCAAATAAGAATTGCTGCTGTCAGTAACGCGATTTTCAGAAAGTGAAGAATGCACCATACCGGGACTGACGTTGAGGGTGAAAACTCCCGATTCTTTGGTCGCTGCTGCAATAATGTATTCTGCACTTTTGAGCTTGCGGCAAATTTTGGCGAGATAAGGTTCATTTTCAGCGATAGGCTCAATTAGCAAATGTCGCGAATCGGGGAAAGTTTCGTAAAGGTTAAAAGTTCCCAAAGCCGCACCGACATCAATCACAGTTTTTGGTTCAAAACCTAAGTTTTTAGCCAGCAGCAAGCTCCCGGACATCGAGTTTCTGAGAATTCCTGTTTGTTGTTGGCTCACAATTTTTTCCTGATTTCAATGTGGATAAAGTTAATATTATGTCTTGCAGCAGAGTTACTGTATGTCCGAAGAGAGAAACGAAGCAATCGCCGAGGTTTGCGATTGCTTCGTTTCCGATCGCAATGACAGAAATAGGTTTTAACGTAACCTGCTACTATTTTGCCGACTTCTGCGCCTTGTTTTCCGGTTCGACAGATTGCAAAGCTTCGTCGAGAATTGCCCGCGCTTCTTCAGCTTTACTTCTAGCTTCTCGATAGCGGACGTTAGCTTGAGCGAAGTTTTTGAGAACTTTGAAACCATCTTTCAAGCGACCAATTTCCTCGGCAGTCACAGCCTCATCTGTAAACAAAATGTCGATCGCCGCCCGGATTTTGAGTGCTTCTTCGCGGGATTCCATCACTTTCAATTTGAGACTTGCCAAATTGCTCAAAATCTGCACAGCTTCAGTAATCGCGTCCTCGCCGTCAGACGCAGCATCTTCGATATCCTTAACTTCAACAAACTGCTTGGGCCCAAATCCCTCCACGAGTTGCGTAGGCAGCTTGCCCTCATCCATGAGATCCATCAGCCGATCCATCGCTTCTTCGCGGGCTTTGGCTGAATCTTTCCCTTTGACAGTTAAAATAATTTCGGGGCTTTGAGGAAGTGTATAGCGAACCATATTTTGACAGCCTGTGCGCGAAAACAATTGAATGATATTTTATCTTTATTCGATCGCCAGTTGCAGCTATCAATCTGCTTCATTACCAACCGCTTGGCAAAACTTGACACATATACACTCAAAAGGAACCCTCGACAATGAAAGATAAATTTCTTAACTTTCTCAACTTGATTTTAGTAGCTGATGTATTTTTCGTCTTTGCCAGTTTTGCGTGGTTTGCGATCGCAGTAGCGGGTCGATCGACCGGGGTGAATCTCGGTTTTGATTTGTGGTACAGTCTCTGGCAGCCCGTATTTAATCCCGCCCTCGGAATTCTTATGGGCGGTGCTATTCTCAGCGGTATAATTAACCAAGTTTCTAAACGCCTCAATCCCAAGTAAAATTGATGTTTTGTTGGAGACGGTGATTGGCTGTGCTACTTAGTTGCCGATCGAACTTGTAGCGTGCGTCAGAGATGAGGCACTAAATTAGGTCGATTAAGCTTGAAAATAAATAAGTAGTCAAAAGCGAGTGAAACGCTCCCCGAAGGAGCGATATCTTATGAAAGCCATCACAAAAGTTATGATAGCTTTACATTCCGTTACAGGGTAAAGTTTATTTTCGCCTACCTATGTTACGTCGAAAATAAGGATTGGACGATCGGACTCTAAAAATATCAACTCATGTTCTGAGTAAGAAAAGTCGGGCATTAATTATGGGAGAACAAAAATGTATCGGTATCCTCACCAGCGGAGGTGACTGTGCAGGCTTAAACGCAGTTATTCGAGCCGTTGTCCACCGCGCAACGGGAACTTACAATTGGAAAGTGAGGGGAATTCGTCAAGCCACCAACGGATTGATGAGTCGTCCCCCTCAAGCAATTCCCTTGGATATTGAGAAAGTAGACTCGTGGCTCACCATTGGCGGTACGATGCTAGGCACGACAAATGAGGGCAACCCTTTTGCTTTCCCGATGTCTGATGGGACTCTACGCGATCGTTCTGACGACATTATCGAAGGCTATCATCAACTAGGTCTGGATGCCTTAATTGGCATTGGTGGCGACGGCAGTCTCGCCATTCTCAGAAAGATTGCTCAACACGGCAATTTGAATTTAGTTGCTATTCCTAAAACTATTGATAATGATGTCGGAATTACCGAGCGTTCCATCGGTTTTGATACTGCTGTCAATATTGCGACTGAAGCACTCGATCGCTTGCATTTTACTGCGGCCAGTCACAGTCGCGTCATGATTGTTGAAGTCATGGGACGCGACGCCGGACATATTGCGATCAGTGCCGGAATTTCTGGGGGAGCTGATATAATTCTGATTCCCGAAATCCCTTACACAATTTCCAAAATCTGCGCCCAAATCCAAGATCGCCAAGACCGGGGAAAAAACTACTGTTTAATTATAGTAGCGGAGGCAGTTCGCACTGAAGAAGGCGAATTAGTAATGCACACAAATCGCTTAGGTCAAAGTCGATTAGGCGGAATTGGTCAGTATTTAGCTGATACAATTTCTGACTGCAGCGGTGCAGAAACTCGCGTCACCGTTTTGGGACATATTCAACGCGGAGGAACTCCTTCATCGCTAGAAAGATTAATTGCTTCTGCTTTTGGCATCGCAGCAGTTGATTTAATTGCCGAAGAGAAATACGACTGCATGGTATCTTGGCAAAAGCGGGAAGTTGTGAGCGTTCCTCTGGAAGATGCGATCGCCAAATACAGACCTGTAGACTTCGATGGGACTCTGGTTAAAACGGCTCGCGGTTTGGGAATTTGTCTGGGAGACTAGACAATTACCCGTCCGATTTCTCAAAGATTAACAATTTGTAGTGAGGGCTAAAGTGCTTTCTTTCTCAACTCAACAGCAAAGACTAAAGTCCTTACTACAAAAATTTTGCACTTGTGAAAAAGGTTTAGGGTGTAATCCGCCCAAAAGTCGCATCGCCCGCCTGCCAGTTTGGATGCCGCAGAGGTACGATGGAATATAGGGAAGGGAGGCCAAGCCCGGTAAGGTTAAGCTTGGCGAAAATACCCACAGGAAGGGAAAAATGACACTTAACTTGCGGCGACCGATTTTAATTGGGGGAATAGGACTTTCAGCAGCGCTGTGGCTGTTGGAAACTCTACAGCATTCGGGTTCAGAAATGGGCGAAACGGCACTCATCGGCTTGGCGGCTGCCGGTGCGGGGTATTGGTGGTGGAAACAACAATCCCCCAAACTCGAACTCGCACTCCCGCAACCCCTAGCGAACAGGGAAGCAGCCGAAAAAGCGATCGCGGCTTCGGAAGCCGCAATTAATTTGCTAGCCTCAGAAGCTCCAAACTCCGCAAATCCAGCTAATCTAACAGCAAAGCTCGATCGGCTCAGAGCCGAATTAGACAGACAAGATTTGCGGATTACCGTAACTGGCGGCAAAGCTGTCGGCAAAACTGCCTTAATTCAAGTTTTAAATTCTAATTGGGCTTCTCAACACCCGCAAAAGCTTAGTTTACAAGAAACAGCACCGCTGTTTGCTAATACAAATGCCGATGCCAAAATCAACGGTGATTTAGTGCTGTTTGTGACAGCGGGCGACATCACGGATTCCGAATTTAAAACATTATCTCAGCTAGCGTCTGCCAGTCAGCGCGTGCTGTTAGTCTGGAACAAACAAGACCAATATTTGCCAGAACAGCAGTCGCAGGTTTTGCACTCTTTGCAGCAAAGAATGGAAGGCATATTGCCGACAGAAGATATAATTGCGATCGCAGCTTCTCCCAATTCTATTAAAGTGCGCCAGCACCAAGCAGACGGCACATTTAAAGAACGCATCGAAAATCAAGTCTCTCAACTCGACGCGCTGACGGAAAGATTGACTAAAATCTTAACTGAAGAACGGCAACAGTTGGTCTGGGCTAGTGCAGTGCGCGAAGCTGCAAGTATCAAATTAGAGGCGAAAACCTTCTTAAATGCAGTCAGGCGCGATCGGGCACTTCCCATTATCGAACAATATCAGTACATCGCCGCCGCCGCCGTTTTTACTAACCCGGTTCCAGCTTTAGACTTGCTAGCAACAACCGCCATCAGCACCCAACTCGTAATCGACCTCGGCGCCATCTACCAGCAAAAGTTTTCCTTAGAGCAAGCTAAGACAGTAGCAGCAACTTTGGCTAATCAAATGTTCAAATTGGGATTAGTAGAACTGTCTACTCAAACTATTACTGGACTGCTGAAAAGCAATGCTGTCACCTACGTAGCCGGAGGCGCAGTGCAGGGAATTAGTGCAGCATATTTTACCAGAATAGCTGGACTGAGTTTAATTGAATATTTCCAAAGTCGAGAACTGGAAAATGCTGGAATAGGCATTTTAAATATCGACCAGTTGACTAAAACTTTGCAAGCAGTATTTACGCAAAATCAGCAAGTTTCCTTCTTGCAATCTTTCGTCAACCAAGTGGCGAGTCGCCTTTCATCTCAGGTATCTGGGCCCGAAACCGTTAAGTCCGCGGTCAATTAGAAGTAGCCCAGCATCTGATGTTGTTAAATTCGGTCGATCGCCCATGATATCCGTAGGGACACGGCAGTGCCGTGTCCTAGCCGCAGCCCATTAAGAAACCGTTAATTCACGGGTTAATTAAAATTAGTTCAGCATCTGATATTAAATCCGCTCAATCGCCCAGGATATCTGATATTAAATCCGGTCGGTTGCCCAGGATATCCGTAGGGACACGGCAGTGCCGTGTCCCTACCTAATTCCCCAATAAAAAATAATAAATTTATGAAAAATTGTATTAAAATAAGAAATAGGATTTATAATTCGACGATCAATTATACCTGCTTAAAAAAGCCGATCGCCAATGGCTGACAATTCCCTTCAAGAAAATCGCTTATCCCTTGCCCGCGCCAGTTTGCGCGAATCCCTGGCGCGCTATTCCCACCTGCGTCAAGGGAAAAAAAACTCCAATAATACAGAATTAGAAGCGGCGCTTCAATATCAGTTAGATATCTTAACTTCCACCTCAGAAAAACTCGACCACAACATAATCCGCATTGCTACTTTCGGCCTAGTCAGCCGCGGCAAGTCAGCCGTATTAAACGCGCTTTTAGGTCAAAAAATTCTGCAAACAGGCCCTCTCAACGGCGTGACTCAGTGGCCGCGTTCCGTGCGCTGGAGTGTGCCTTTATCCTTCCTTGACAGCGACGAATCCCCTCAACCCCCCCTTGGCAAGGGGGGGAAAGGAGGGGTGCAAGTTGAATTAATCGATACTCCCGGACTTGATGAAGTTGGCGGCGAAGTGCGCGGCGAAATGGCGAAACAAGTAACTCGCCAAGCTGACTTAATTCTGTTTGTCGTTGCAGGCGATATCACCCGAACTGAATATCAAGCACTGTGCGAATTGCAAACAGCTCAAAAACCGGTAATTTTAGTTTTTAATAAAATTGACCTTTATCCAGAATTAGACAGAAAAGCTATTTACCAAAGTTTGCAAGCGCTGGCAAATTCTGAAGAGTTAGCAGCCGCTGCGGTAACAGAGGAAATAGATAGCGAAAATTTGTCCGATCGCCCAAACAACTCCTCCGATAAATCTACTGCCAAATCACCGCCTAAAACTTCCAAATCATTAGAAATAGTCATGGTAGCCGCCGAACCAGCGCCGGTGCAAGTGCGGGTGGAATGGTCTGACGGAAGAGTAACTAACGAATGGGAGTCACCGCCCGCGCAGATAGACGAACTCAAACATAAAATTTTGACAATTCTTAATAGAGAAGGTCGATCGCTCCTCGCTCTAAATGCTTTAGTTGAAGCTAGAGATGCCGAAGCAAACATTGCCCGTCACGTTCTCAAATTGCGACAAACAGAAGCCGAAGATTTAATCTGGCAATTTGCGAAATATAAAGCTTTGGCTGTCGGTTTAAATCCGGTGGCATTCTTGGATGTAATGGGAGCAACTGTCGCAGATTTAGCCTTAATTCGCTCTTTATCCAGACTTTACGGCTTACCCATGACTGGTTACGAAGCGGGGAAACTTTGGCAGACTATTTTCTCCAGTGCTGGCGGCGTACTTTTGGGAGAATTGGGTAGCAGTTTTCTGTTGGGATTTGGCAAAAGTGCGGCTGCTGCGGCCCCGCAAATCGGCTTTTCTACTTTTGCCGGAGTTGCTGTCACTCAAGCTAGTTTAGCAGCTTACGGAACCTACGCTGTCGGTCGCGCTGCCCAAGTTTATTTAGAGAAAGGCTGCACCTGGGGCCCCCTGGGGCAAGATACGGTAATTCAAGAAATTCTCGCCACCATCGAGCGCAATACAATTATCGATCGCTTGCAGCAAGAGTTTAAAATATGACACAAACAACAGCCATTACTGAAATCATTCAAACTTTAGCAGATGTTGAATCTCGATTCAATATTACGCGAACTGAATCCGAGGGATTTTTCCCAGAATGGTATGCAGATTTACCCGAAATTACAGAAGTCGATAAAGCCGCTCTCAATTTAATTCGGCGGCGATATCTTGATCGTTTAAATGATGGAAGCCTTACAGAAGGAACTGTTACGCTAATCCTGGGTTCGCCTCTATTGGAACGAGCGGGTTTTTACGATCCACCTTTTAAAATGATGGCTGAAAAATCTGTACAAATTGTTTTAGATGACGAGGATAATGAAGTAGAAACTCTCAAGGGACGGATTGATGTTTTAGTGATACAAAATCAGTTTTGGGTGACACTCTTAGAGTCGCAGCGCACCACCATTTCAGTAATGTCTGCACTTCCCCAAACACTAGCATACATGACCGCCAATCCCCGCAAGGATAGACCGAGTTTTGCTGCGATGACAAATGGCAGTGAAATTGTATTCGTCAAGCTAGACTTTCAGAATCCACCTAAATATGACTTATCAAGAATATTTTCACCTGTTCCTCTAATGAACGAACTTTATACGGTTCTTCAAGTCTTGATAAAAATTGGTCGATCGTTCAGCCCTAAAAATCGCAGTTGACTAGGGTGCGTCAGAAGAGCGTTATTTCTTAATAATCGAAGAGCTAGGATCGGACGCACCCTACTGCTTTTATTCTTATACAATTGTCATATCAATTCCGTTAGCATCGGAATGATATAAACGGAGGACACGGCACTGCCGTGTCCCTACAATTGATCGTGGTAGGGACACGGCACTGCCGTGTCCTCTATATCATAAGGAGTGCAGCCGGAATAGATATCAAAAAAGGATGCAACTGTAGGTAAACTCCAAACCACCATACTCATCAGTGATTACCAATTTTTTAATCGCAAATCGAAAATTGAAAATGGTATTACCGTCTCGCAATTCTAACACCTTCTCTAAAATGAGCGATCGTCGCAATTACCGCTATAGAAAAGTAAAAAATTCTAATCAGCCAAAAACAAACCCGCATTGACCAAGAAACAATAGTTGGAGCAATACCGGTTAGCTGTACAAATCTGGAATTAACTTTTTTTTCAAAGCTGTCGAGGTCTTTCATCTCCGATTGTTTCGTCGGGATAACCGGAAACTGACCAGTATATACGTAATAACCGATAAAACCAGGCAATCCTACCTTTCTGTTCAAAAATGAGTTAGTTAATGTTGCAGTTTGCGCGGGTAATAAGTTATCCGACTCCTCTACTTTTTCCAGCCAAGAATTATATCTAATGGCTGGCGTAATCATGAACACTAAAGGAACTATAACTATCAACAAAGCTGCACTAATTTTGCGACCGTATTGAGGGTGTAGAAGCCTTGCCGCCACACCCACTCCCATACCGATAAAAGCAAATATTAATATATTTAACAGTTCAATAATTTCGATGCCTCTCAACAAATCGCCGATAATCAGAATTGTATATAATAATTTGTCTGCCAGTAGCAGAGCTGCCCACTTGATGAGAATTGAAACGCCTACAATAGTAGCTACAATCGCCACATACCCGATGGCACCTAGAACGTACAGTAAAATCGAACCGGCTTGTTTGAATGATTGCATGGAATTATTCACTCTTGTGAAAGTTTAGGAGTCTGATTGACAAAAAAAATTAAAATTTTAGAGCAATCTGGAGATCCAAATTAGATTTTTAAAATTGATTAGCTTGACATCTTGAAATCAATCTAAAATCTACAATCTACAATCGATCGACAAGTTCCCGTGCTGCCGCTTTGGTGACTTGTGCGATCCGTTCCTTCACAACATCCTCTTCGATCGCCCTCGGCTCTGGCTCCTGTTCGCGATCGATCCCCAACCATAAAAGATACTCGATATTACCCGCCGGGCCAAGTAAAGGCGACCACGTTAAGCCGCGTTGCTGCCATCCTAAAGCTGTGGCTGCCTTCCGCACTTGAAAAATCGCATCGGCTTGAGTTGCTGAGTCTCTCACTACGCCTTTTTTCCCTACTCTCTCGCGCCCTACCTCAAACTGCGGCTTTACCAGCAACACCGCTTCTCGCGGTGGTGCCAACAATTCCCACAGCGCCGGTAAAATCTTATCCAGGGAAATAAACGACACATCTACTACCGCTAAATCTGCTCGCTCAGAGTCGCCGTAAAGCTCAGTAGCAGTCATGTACCGCAAATTGGTGCGTTCTTTCAAAATTACCCTCGGATCGTTACGCAAGCCCCAATCTGCTTGACCGTAGCCAACATCTACGCCGTAGACTAGGGCGGCGCCGGCTTGCAGGAGACAGTCGGTAAAACCGCCTGTGGAAATGCCGCCGTCGAGACAAATTCTGCCTGCAACGGGAATCGCAAAAACTTCTAAAGCTTTGGCTAATTTGTCGCCGCCTCTAGAAACATAGCGCGATCGCTCTTTGATCTGAATTTTTGCTGCAATGTCAACCTCAGTGCCCGGTTTGTCAACTACCTGTTGGTTGATGGAGACTTTCCCCGTCCGAATCAATGCCTGAGCTTGCTGTCTGGAACTGCACAAATCTAGGCTGACCAATAAAGTGTCTAGTCGCTGTTTAGCCAAGGTTTTTAATCTGTACGGATAGGGTTAAGAACAGTACCAGATTAGCACTTACGGACAAGCCCGACTGCTGATTTTTGGCGACCATTTTGGTTTTGCGCTCATCGAGGGGCGATCGCCCCCACCTCACATTATGTGACTGAGATCGCTCTGATTGTGTAGTTGGATCACAGATATACCTTCATAAAATCACACAAAAATTTTGGCGACTAGCGCATGATTTAGATGCAGCTAAAAGCACTACAAATATCCGCAGGGCGATCGACAATGAAACCAATTAACTTTCCTATCAGAAATCAGGGCAATTGTCAAGAAAATCCCCTGGCCTTCATCAGCGGTGATATCATCCACATTCTTTACCCCAACGGCGAAGTAGAAGCAAGAACCGCCGAACAAGTCAATCTGGGCCAAACCAAAAATCCCCTGGACAAATGCCTCGTCTGGGGATCTGTTGGCGATTTTTAACACCCGTTTCAAGAAAGAATGCAATTGTAGGGAAGCTCCAAACCTTTAATTCATAAGTCATTCCCAATTATTCAAATCTTTAATCTCAAATTTTTAATCTCAAATCTTTAATCTCAAATTGTCTAACCCATAAAAAAAGATCGCTTGGAGGCTGTGAGGCCAAAAAAAGCGATCGATCCAACTGCTACTAACTGCAAACCACAAGTGCAATTTGCTGTTAAAAGAAGTAGCAAATTGACTTAAATATCTTGTTCGCTCAATTCGCGAATCAAGTAATCAAAAGGCTGCTCCAAAAAAGGCCCCACAGACAAGCCAGCAGCTTCCACCTGAGCCTTAACCATCTCCTTCATAATGCCAATCCCCATCACCGTCGGGCCAATGGGAACGCTGAGAGAATTGTAAGTTTCGCGCAAACCTTGCAGCACGCGCTCGTCGAGTACGTCGGTACTTCCGGCCACCAAGGCGTAAGTAGCATAGCGCAAGTAGTAGTCCATATCCCGCAGACAAGCCGCGTAGCGGCGAGTCGTGTAGGCATTTCCGCCCGGACGGATCAATTCAGGCTGTTCGGCAAATAGCTGAATACCAGCTTGCTTGACAATTGTCGCAGCATTGCTGTTAATCGCCGCCGCCGCCTGTACCCGTGCCGTGCCTGTTGCAAAATAAGATTTCAACCGATCGATACCATCTCGGTCTAAATACCTACCAGCAACATCATAATTTTCAATCAGGCTCGTCACTGCATCGCGCATAAGTTTCTCTCCCAAAAATCTTTATCAATACTTTGCTATCTGAGACAGACCGCCTATTGTAGACTACTACAAATCGGCGTTTGATTAAGATTTGAGATAGGATTTTCACGAAGGGTAGTCTATCCCCGGCAAACGGCCGCAAAATTCAGCCGTTTGCCTAGTATCTTCAGCCGAAAAATCGACAGGGCAAGAATCTCGAACTGCCCGACTGCACTGGGCCCCTATTTCTAAATTTTGTAGCCATAGATACAAAATAGTGGATACTGAAGGCCTACGATCGCCCAAACAGTCTGAAATCGGCCGATCGCCAAGACACAACCAATATCAGGAGTAAGTCATGTTCCAGACGCCCCAAGAAGCCTTAAATTACATAAAAGAAAATAAAATCCAGATCGTTGACCTAAAGTTCATCGATATGCCGGGGATCTGGCAGCACCTTTCCCTGTTCCACGACCAAATCGACGAAACCGCATTCACAGACGGGGTACCCTTCGACGGTTCCAGCATTCGGGGCTGGAAAGCCATCAACGAATCTGACATGACGATGGTCATCGATCCGACCACCGCTTGGATGGACCCGTTCATGGCAGAACCGACCATCAGCTTCATTTGCAGCATCAAAGAACCCCGCACCGGCGAACCGTACAGTCGCTGTCCCCGCACCATTGCCCAAAAAGCCATAGACTACTTGCTTTCGACCGGTCTCGGCGATACAGCATTCTTTGGCCCGGAAGCAGAATTCTTCATTTTTGACGACGTTCGCTTCGACCAAACCCAAAATTCCGGCTACTATTACGTAGATTCGATCGAAGGTCGCTGGAATTCCGGCAAAGAAGAAGCAGGCGGCAACCTCGGCTACAAACCGCGTTACAAAGAAGGTTATTTCCCAGTAGCACCAACCGATACCTCACAAGACATGAGAACGGAAATGCTGCTGACAATGGCAAAATGCGGCGTACCCATCGAAAAACACCACCACGAAGTCGCCACCGGCGGTCAATGCGAACTCGGTTTCCGCTTTGCAACTTTAGTTCAAGCCGCTGACTACTTGCTGACTTACAAATACGTCATCAAAAACGTCGGCAAAAAATACGGCAAAACCATCACCTTCATGCCCAAACCGCTGTTTAACGACAACGGTTCCGGGATGCACGTTCACCAGTCGATTTGGAAAGACGGCCAACCTCTATTTGCAGGCGATCAATATGCTGGTTTCAGCCAAATGGGACTGCATTACATCGGCGGCATTCTCAAGCACGCACCGGCACTTTTGGCAATCACCAACCCCACGACCAATTCCTACAAGCGTTTAGTTCCGGGCTTTGAAGCGCCTGTAAACTTAGCTTACTCTCAAGGGAATCGATCGGCATCAGTGCGGATTCCTTTGTCGGGAACCAACCCCAAAGCCAAGCGGTTAGAATTCCGCTGTCCGGATGCCACTTCCAACCCCTATTTAGCATTTGCAGCCATGCTGTGCGCCGGCATAGACGGCATCAAGAATCAAATCGATCCGGGCGAACCTTTGGACGTGGATATCTACGACCTTTCCCCGGAAGAATTGAGCAAAATTCCTTCGACTCCCGGTTCCTTGGAAGGCGCTTTAGAAGCTTTAGAAAAAGACCACAGTTTCTTAACTGAAACCGGCGTATTTACCGAAGACTTCATCCAAACCTGGATTTCCTACAAACTAGACAATGAAGTCAACCCGATGCGGCTGCGTCCTCACCCCTACGAGTTTGCTTTGTACTACGATTGTTAGAAAATTAATAATTAAAAATTAAAAGTTAAAAATGGGAATTGTACTATTTTTAACCTGTAATTTTTAATTAATCAGAACGCCGCACTTAAAAGCGGCGTTTTTTTGGAATTTAGAACTTCTGGATCGGCGACCAAACTCTCCCGTCACCCGACACTATCTGGGCAACGCTGTTAGTAGTAGGGCCCATTGTAGCCTCAGAGACATCCTCTACAGCCCATTTATTTGCTTTCTCATCAACAATAAACAAATCGTCAGCGGTAGTGCCTTCCTGAACCCGATATATCTTATTCAGAATGAAACGTGCCCTTGCCTCAGCTTTTGGTATGCCCGTAACTTCATCAGAATCGACTGATATGGCACTGCCTTCTTTTAATGTACCTTTTGAGTTGGTTAACTTGCGACCGCTCTTTTCTGCTATTTGCAGGCTGTGAAACTGCAAACAAGGCTCAGTCTCAGAGATATTCGAGGCAGTAGCTAGCGCCCCACTTTTTCCCCCCAGAACCGCTGCACTAGCCGTCAAAATTAGTAAAAGCTTGAAATAATGCACAGTATTTATGCTTCTTTGTTTGTTAGGTGCTGCTTTGATTATAAATTAGCAATTAGCAATTACCAATGACCAAACGATGTCCGATATTTTTGTGATGATCCGCAATCAGAGTAACGTCGCCATGACTTCAGTTGACGGCATTGCGTTTGTCACTTTACTGACTCAAGAAGGACGAGTGCTTGCCGAGGAGACAGTTGACCTGTTTGAGGCAGATGTGAATTTTGATAACCTGAAGCAGGGAAAATATACTGTAGTTGTCAGGCACGAAGGCGTTGAACCTCGATCGGCAACCTGTAGTGTTACAATCACCGATGAAGATAAAGTAATCATGCTGACATTTGTTTACTTGGAGCTAGAACGGGTGCTGCTCCGCATTCAAACTTCAACCGAAGAAAGACTATGACCGTGAAAGTTACTCCGCCAAATTCAATTAAAATGTTTCGCTATCGAGTACATTTCTTGGCGAAAGACCTCTGGAGGGAAAAAAACCCGATTTGTCGGATGAATCTGGCTTTACAGTTAGCCGATGTGGCGACAACTCTGGCTAGATTAGAAGTAGAAGAGGCGCGAAAATTTCAACAAGAGTCTGCTAGTGTTGAGGCCCAAGACTCGACGGAACCTGAAAAGTTTTGAGTGTATGAGGTTGCTTTGTGTGATCCGCGCAACCCTTGCGTGATAGCAGTTTCAAAAAATAATCTAACTGTAGAAAAGCTCCAAACCCTGATAGTCATCAGTCATTTTTAATCTAAAATCTAAAGTCTAAAATCTAAAATGGTATGACTCGCAACTCAAAACTATTGTCATTGGTTGAGCTAGTAAAAACATTCTCTGTATAAAATTGAATCTCCGTGCTAAACAATAACTTTCTGCCTTGCGAGGTAATTGGTTGTCGAAAAAACTGCGTTACACTTATACAAGTATCTTTACAAAACAACATAAAAGCATGACTGTTGCCTATCCCCGCAAGCTTCGCAACGCAATGGGAGCGCGCGAAATTTTAGCTCAAGTAGTGCGCGATCGCGAAATTCACCTAATCACCCTCAACCGCTACCGCTACAGCGAACAGCGCAGTTGCAAAGACCTCACGGACTTGATCGAACAGCTAGACGGGAACCCGGCAGAACTGGTGCGCGACCTCTCCCGGCACATTTCCGACGAAGCGCGGCACGCCATGTGGCTCACCGACTTGCTGGTAGACATCGGCCAAAATGTGGGAACGCCGCCGGGAGTCTCCTACATTGACGAATTTGAAAGGTTGTATGACAGCGAGCAACAAGACCCTACCAAAGACCGCGAAGACTTCGTAATTTCTTCCCTCGCCGCGATTAACGTCACGGAGAAGCGGGGATGCGAGTATTTCGGCGCGCACATCCACGCCCTCAAACAGGCTCCCCAAACCGACGAAAACGTCAAAATCCGCGAAACCATCGAAAAGATTTTTCCTGAAGAAGCTGGTCACGTCCGCTGGGGGAACCGCTGGCTGGCCCAAATCGCCGACAAAAGCCCGGAACACCGCCAAAAGGTGGAACAGGCCAAGCGCAAGTATATGGCGATCGAACAAGCAGCATTTGAATCGGGAATGGATATCATGCTGGGGGCAGAACTCCGCCGCGTCACCCGCCTCGTGGACATTGCCAACACCATGCCGATGTGGGAACGCCCGCAATACCTGATGGAACGCTTGCCCAGAACCCTGCTGGCCCCCGACTTGCAAATGACCAGAGTCGATGTCGCTCAGCGGGCCTGGAACCGCGACCCGCAGGCATTTGTGGAGAAATTTGTGCCGATGTTCCTCAACGGCATGAAAACCATTGAGAAGAAGCCGACGGCAACTAAGACCAGCGCTTAAACACAGGTGAGCAATTGTGGGCGGGGGGAGTATAAACCCGGTTTCTTCTTGGCTGCTTCGTTGAGGGGCACAATATTTTTGTGAGAAACCGGGTTTCTTTTTGTAAGTCCTAAAGGTGAACGGGAACCAGAGGCGGTTGAAAACCGATTTCCTTTCTCTTGCTAATCCCCGAATGGTTGGCATTGTATAGGTGAGATTTTGGACAAATCCAAAATTTAAAATCTACAATCTCAACCTGTAGGAAGTAAACTGATTAGTGGAAGACTTTCCGTCAAATCATAACTATGACTACTAGCGAGCCGAACATACAAACAGTTTCCACAGAAAGCCTATCGAGTGAAAGCGCGATCGCCTCCGAGCAGGTCGAAAAAGCCACAGCCGTCACCTATGCAGAAGAAATTGAAACTGTCATCGCCAGCATGGCTGTAGACCAAAAAGTGATGGTCGGTCAAAGTGAAGCTGGCGGACATCTTTGGAAGTTTAAGTACGGCAGTGTTGAAGTGTTCGTGCAACTCACCGGCGAAACCGAAGATGATACTTTGACTGTTTGGGCTTTTGTACTGCAGTTGCCGGCGAAGAATGAAGCTCAATTAATGCGGAAAATCCTAGAAATGAATTGGCTGTCTACTTTGGAATCTCATTTTGCCATTGTTGACAATAAAGTTGCTGTAGTATCGACTCGGACGATCGCCGAAATCTCGGCCGGGGAAATTTCTCGGGTTATTACTATTGTCGCCACGATCGCCGATGACAACGACGACGTACTGCAAGCAGAATTCGGTCAGTAGTCATTAGTTAACAGTTAACAGTCAACATTTAACAGTTAACCGTTAACTAATATGCAGGCCCTGCGATCCAAGCAATAGTGATTCCCAGCCCCAAACCTACAAGCACTTGAAAAGGAGTGTGTCCCAACAACTCTTTGAGGCGAGCCTCATTAAGGTTGTGATCTTCCTCAAAAAACTCGTCAATAATTTGGTTGAGGATGCGAGCTTGCTTGCCTGCTGCTTGGCGGACGCCTGCTGCGTCGTACATCACAATAATTGCAAAGATCGCAGCGATCGCAAACTCCGGACTTTCCCATCCCATCGTTTGTCCGACTCCAGCAGCCAAAGCGCCCACAAAAGACGAGTGAGCGCTGGGCATTCCCCCCGTTGTTACCAAATACCGAAGATTAAACTTGCGATTTTTGACCAACTCGATCGGCAGCTTAATGATCTGAGCCGCCAGACAAGCGATCAAAGCAACTACCAGTACATGATTGTTTAATACGCCGCTGCAAATTTCCTGCATAGTGTTTGATATTTCTAGTTACTGCGGCTGGTAATAAAATCGGCGATCGCCAGCAGCGGTAGAGCTTTGCTCCCAAATACTGCCAATTGAGCCTTAGCATCAGCAACAAGCTGCGAAGCTTGGCGCCGAGACTCCTCAATTCCCCACAAACTCGGATAAGTGACTTTTCCTGCTTGAACATCTTTGCCAGCAGTTTTGCCCAGTTCTTCTTGGGTAGCAGTAATATCCAGAATGTCGTCAACGATCTGGAAAGCCAACCCAATATTTTTAGCGAAACGAGACAGCCGCTGCAAATCTGCCTCAGATGCAGATGCCAGAATTGCCCCACAAACTACGCAGGCCTCTAACAGCGCGCCTGTTTTGTGAGCGTGAATGTAATTCAAAGTTTCCAGAGAAACATCTGTCTTTCCTTCCGATTCCAAGTCAACCACCTGACCGCCTACAAGTCCAGCAGCCCCGGATGCCCGCGCTAAATGGGCGATCGTCTGCAACACCTGCTGGGGGGGTACATTCTGAGTTTTAGTGGCGATAAATTCAAAAGCATAGGTCAGCAAACCATCGCCAGCCATAATGGCCATATTCTCGCCGTAGACTTTGTGGTTCGTCAGTTTGCCACGCCGGTAGTCGTCATTGTCCATTGCCGGCAAATCGTCGTGGATCAGCGACATCGTGTGGATCATTTCCACAGCGCAAGCTGTCGGAATTGCCATAGATGTAGTGCCGCCGGCCAGTTCGCAGCTAGCGAGACACAGGATCGGACGCAGGCGCTTGCCCCCCGCTAGCAGCGAGTAGCGCATTGCTTCGTAAATTTTCTCTGGGTAGATGACCGGGAGTGCACTGTCGAGAGCTACCTCGATCGCCTCTTTTCGCTTGACTAGATAAGTACATAAATCGAAAGAGGATTCCGGTTGGGACGAACCCATTTCTGTTGCCAATACCATCCCTTGCTCTCTTTTACTGAATAATTACGTGGGATATTCTGAGCCGTTGGGGTCGGATTGTGCCGACTTTTACGGCGGTAGTTGCTCGAACTGCGAGCATCAATTAATCATTCTACGGGTGTTGTTGCACAGAAAATCTTTGAGTTTTAATAACTTTGTCAAATTACGAGTCAATATAAAATTTACAATCTCAAATATCAAATCTCAAATCCGCTGCTGCTGTCTGGCGACTTCCAAAAACCGCTGCACCGCGGCCGTTGGATCGCTGCGCCAAATCAGAGCGATCGCCACAATGCAGGTTGATTCTGGCAGCGCTTTGTAAACAACCCCGCTGCGCTGGAAATTTTGCATCGACGCCGGGACGATCGCCACTCCCATCTCGGCGGCTACCAGACTCACAATGGTTTGCATTTGAATTGCTTCTTGAGCCGCGATCGGGCTAAAACCTGCTTGCTGACAAAGACTGACGATCGCATCGTACAACCCCGGAGCCAGAGAACGCGGAAATAAAATGAACGGTTCGGTAGAGAGTTCGCGCAATTCCACCTTCGCGCGATCGGCCGCCGGATGCGTTTCTGGCAGTGCCACGATCAGCGGTTCTCGAAAAACGATTTCAGAATTTATCGCATCTTCCTCAACCGGAGGGCGCACGAAGCCGATATCAATTTGCCCGAACCGCAGCCGCTGCAACTGTTCGTTTGTCGTCAGTTCGTGCAGTTCGAGCTTGACGGCGGGACACCGAGTGCGAAAGGCCTGCAAAATCGCTGGAACCACGTTGTGTGCTGCGGAACTCACAAAGCCGATGGTCAGTTGACCGAGTTCGCCCCGACTGGTTTGTCGGCCGAGTTGAATTGCTCGATCGACTTGCAGCAGAATTTTCCCGGCCTCCTCGAAAAAAACCTGTCCCGCTGCCGTTAACTGCACCGTCCGCTTGGTGCGGCGAAACAGTTGAAACCCCAACTCTGCCTCCAAATGCTGGATTTGTTGGCTCAGCGGAGGTTGGGCAATATGCAGTTTTTCGGCTGCGCGAGTGAAATTCAGTTCCTCTGCAACTGCAATGAAATAACGCAAATGCCGAAGTTCCATAGCTCCCCAATCATTGATATTTTAAAAGTCTAAGTTGTTAGTTAAACATATATTGGACATTTATGATGGCATTTAATACAGTGATTAATAGGCGAGATTGAGAATTAAACAATGGCTAATTTGGATAGCATAATTAGAGAAGTAGAGCTGGCAGATTTGGAATTAATCGTGAATTTTATTTCACAAAAAAGCGATTTTGATGGATGTAGAAATCTGTTGGCAGCAACAGCAGATAAATTGCAAAAAACGTTGTTTTTCCAGCCTCCGCTAGTGCGGCTTTTGTTGGCGGAGGTTGCGAAAAAAGCGGTAGGATTTGCTCTTTTTTATTCCTCCTATTCAAGTTTATTGACGCAGCCGTGCCTTTGGCTTGATGATTTATTTGTGCAAGCTCCTATGCGCGGTATGGGAGTCGGGACAGCGCTGTTAAAGTATTTGGCACAAATTGCTGAGTCAACACATTGCGGGCGTATGGAATGGACTGTTAATACTGGCAATGCGCCGGGAATTGCTTTTTATGAAAAGCAGGGAGCGCAGATTTTGGAAAATATTAGGGTTTGCCGTATTGATGGGATGGAATTGGTCTGCTTGCTGGTAAATAATTTAATAACGAACCGCGAAGGCGCAAAGAACGCGAATAGAAGAAAAGAGAAAAGAGAAAAGAGAAGAGGAAAGAAGAGAAGAGATGTCAGAAAATTCTTGGAATTCAGCTCTTTATGAGCAAAATCATGCTTTTGTTTGGCAGTACGGCGAATCTCTTTTGGAGTTACTCGCTCCGAAGGCTGGAGAACGAATTCTGGATTTGGGCTGCGGTACGGGACAGTTAACTGAAAAGATTGCTCAAAGTGGTGCTTTTGTGCAAGGTATTGATTCATCTTTGTCGATGATTTCCACGGCAAAAGTAAACTATCCTCACATTAACTTTGCCGCAGCGGATGCGAGGAATTTTCAAGTAGAATATCCGTTAGATGCTGTGTTTTCTAATGCGGTTTTGCACTGGATTAAACAGCCGGATGCTGTGATTAATTGTGTGGAAAAAGCGCTGAAGCCGGGAGGGCGTTTTGTGGCTGAGTTTGGCGGTAAGGGGAACGTGGGGGCGATCGTCCGGGGGCTTTTGAGTGTTTTGTCAGAAATTGGCTGCCAGGAGCCTGAAGCGCTTAATCCTTGGTATTTTCCGAGTATTGGCGAGTATGCTGGGCTTTGGGAAAAGCAGGGATTTGATGTGGGTTATGGGGTTTTATTCGATCGCCCGACTCCCCTAGAAGGCGGCAGCGCGGGTATAGTAAATTGGATTGAGATGTTTGCTGGCGGGTTTTTGTTGGGGTTGTCTGATGATGTGCGATCGCAGGTAATTAACGCAGTTGAAGAGCGTTTGCGGCCGGCGCTTTACCGTGATGGTAATTGGATTGCAGATTATCGCCGAATTCGCGTTGTTGCTGTCAAAAATTCCTATTTAAATTTTGTATGAAGAGCAAAATTAGGTTCAAATAACCCGGCCCTGTCAAATTAAGTTGACACGTTTTCTATGCCTACCTTAAAAGAACCTCAATCCATCTTTCAGCCTCCCACCTTTGCTACGGTTGAGGAAGAACGCCGTCATCGCAAGCAGCGCCTTGCTGCCGCCTTACGTCTGTTTGGATACTTTGGGTTTAGTGAGGGCCTCGCAGGGCACATTACCGTCCGCGACCCTGAACACCTGGATTGCTTCTGGGTCAATCCGTTGGGTAAACACTTCAGTCTCATCCGGGTCAGCGACCTGCTCATGATGAACCATCAGGGTGAAGTTATAGATGGCCACAAGCCTATTAACACGGCAGCTTATGCAATCCATTCTCAAATTCATGAGGAAGGCAAGCGCATAGCCCAAGCACTAGGGGAGAAGAAAGCCATTATCCTCCGAAACCACGGTCTACTCACGGTGAGTCATTCAGTTGATGAAGCCGCTTGGTGGTTTGTCGCAATGGAACGCTCTTGTCAGGCGCAGTTGATGGCAGAGGCGGCTGGCACCCCCATCCTCATCGACTCTGACAATGCTCGTCTGACGCAGCGCCTGGTAGGCTCACATCAGGTAGGCTGGTTTAGCTTTCAACCGCTTTACGAATTAATCGTACATCAACAACCTGAACTGCTGGAGTAAAGCTGGTTTGATGAATTTTGAATTGAGGAATATCTTAGAAATATCAAGGAATCTGCACTGATTTTTTTAACCACACTCTGTACAAAATAGAAACTAGCTAAGCTGTTTCGCATTTAAATTGTGATAATAGCATTTCCTTTGTTTTTAAGTTTCCGTCCCCATTTGATAACCAATTCTCCTTCATTTAAAAGCTTATGCAACAAAACTTCTAATTCTTCAATTGATTTAAA